>NZ_JBFRYC010000006.1:0-241943 GCF_040892615.1 Thioclava arctica | reverse complement strand
GCCTCATTATAGGCAGTCCAATTCGTTGTCTTGTAGGTCGGTGCTGTCGGTTTGCTCATGCCCATCAGCTACCACACTGGATTCACGACATGAATCCCTACCGGATTTGTGCAACAGAGCCGGTCCCAGCGGCCACATCAAGCTTCAATGGGATGACGAAACTGGCGTAGATCATGAAAAAGAACTGACGCCCATAATTTAATATAACTGGTCCCGCCGCCCATTTGGAGTTTCTTCGCCTCACCCTATGCGAATGAGCTGTTATCGGCCGAGCAGCCGCCTTTCCTCAGCCCCGAAATCCCTCACAGCCAGGTATCCCACGCCCAAGCCACCTATGGCTTGGCGGCTTGCGGGATCAAATGCGTCGTGCCCACCGCCGCTGCACGCGCCAGTGCCGGGTCCAGCGACATCGGGATATAGTCGCCCGAGCGCCAGAGTTCGGAGAGATCATCATAATGGCTGCTCAGCGGATGGCCCGACTGCCCGGTTGAAATGATAAACACCGAGGAATCGGGATCGGCGAAATCAAGCACTTCGCGATAGCCCGCCGCGTGGACATTGGCGTAGGAATCCGGACCATCGCCGCCGCGCATTTCACCGCGCATCAAGGTGAAATCCCCCCCCGAGGTCGATTGGCGAATATTGACGAACCATTTCAGCCCCGGAACCTTGCCTAAGACGGGGTGATCCTGCTCGGCGATATGGGCATCGCCCCAGCGCCAGCTTTCGACATTGGGCCCGTATTTCTTGGTCAGATCCAGCAGCGCGGCATCAAGGGACTGGCGTGCGATATCGGTGCAGGTCTCTTTCGGGGCAGATTGGAGGATGTCGCACCAACGGCTCGCGCCATCGGTATTGCGAAACACCCGCTCGATGAAGACAGGCTCGAGATGGGTGAATTTCTTGGCCAGCGGCCCCAGCTCGTCGCGGATTAGTCGGTTTTGCAGTTCGCGCATCCAAGCGGCGTAGATCAGTGGCTCGGGGAGGTGTTCGCTCATTTCGCCATCCCAGCTTGCCAGCAATTCCAACGCGCGCTGGCGCTGCCGCTCGGGCGTGCCTTCGGGGGCCGGGTCGCCGGTAAACCACAGGTTCGCGCCCACCAGCGGCAGCAGGCCGCGCGCCGCCGGGCTGACCGTATCAAGCTGGGCTGAGATAAAGCTGTCGCGCGAATGCACCTCACGCTCGCCCAGCAGTTTGCTGAGACGCTGGATGCGCTGCGTATCGCCCCAGTGGAAGCTGACATTATAGGGGAAGGGGCGGTCCACCGTCTTGTTATTGGTGTTCAGCACGATCCCACCCTTGGGGTCGATGAATTGCGGATTGTCCTTGAAGGGCAGATAGCCATGCCAGCGGTTCTTTTCCTCCCAACCGGGGCTGGGCATCCGCCCTTGCGTGACATTGCCCGGATCGCGCAGCGGAATGCGCCCCGCCGTGACCAGTGCCACGCCGGTCTTGTCCGCCATCGTGATATTTTGCGCCGGGGCCACGACTTCGGCGGTCGCCTTGAGCGCCTCGGCGATCGAATGTGACCGCATCAGCCCCATCGCGCCCGACATTGAGGTGTCATGGGGGTCAAAGGCGGTCCAATCCAGTGAGACGACCGAATTGGGCGGCGTTATCGTGGCCAGATCAAAATGGCTGCCCGGCAGCACCGGTCCATTATCCGTCCAGCGCAGGGTGATCGTGACGGGCTTGGCGTCTTTGACATTGATGATCACGCGCTTGGTTTTGAACTTTTTAAAGCCGTCGGGCGTGCGGTATTGGGTGGGATCTTTGGGATCGAGCTGTTCGATATGCAGATCCTGATCATCGACATAGGCCGTGGTCAGCCCCCAGCCCAGATCCTTGTTGCGCCCCGACAGTACCAGCGGCATTCCCGCAATCGTGCCCCCGATGATGCCGCCGCCCTGCAACTGCAGACGCGCCAGATACCAGATTGAAGGGGCCGTCAGCCCCAGATGCGGGTCATTGGCCAAAAGCGAGCCCCCCGCCGCCGAGCGATCCGGGGCCGCCGCCCAAGCATTCGAGGCCCCCGCCATATCGCGCGCCGGGAAGGGTGAAAGCGCGCCCTCGGATTCGCCTTGGGCGACCTGAATGCCGCGCGGCATGGTCGGGAACAGGCTGGCATAGCTGGGCAGAGTGGCGGTGGCCTGCTCGGGATCATCGGGCATGATGTCATTCACCCAGCCTTGCCCCAGCATCGAGACGCGCGCGCGCAGCACTTCGTCTTGCAACTGGCTGGAAAGCTGCACGGCCATCAGTTTCAGGATCGCCAGCGAATCCGCAGGCGTCCAATAGCTGATCTTGGCGTCAAACAGGAAGAACTCGGGCGCGCCACGCCCCATGGCGCCTTTGTTGACGATCTCGATCCACTGATTGATGCCGCGCGCATAGGCTTCCAGCGCGGCCTTGGTGTAGTCATCTTGCGCCGAAACCGAAGACACGGCGGCATCATAAAGCCCCAGCCGACGCATCAGCTCGTCCGTCTTCAGCGTCTTGGAGCCAAACATTTCCGACAAACGCCCCTGCACGGTGCGCCGCAGCAACAGCATCTGCCACAGCCGATCCTGCGCATGCGCCAGACCGAGGGCGAAGAACACATCCGGGTCATCATGGCCAAAGATATGGGGCACGTCCTCGGTGTTGCGCACGATCTCGACGGGGGCTTGCAACCCTTCGACCTTATAGGTGGCGTTATAATCGGGCAGCGAACGCGAGGCAAAAAACCAAACCAACCCGCCCAGCAGGACGATGCCCACGATTGCCGCCAAAATCAGCCGCACACCCCACCGAAATGCCTGATACATCGCCCCTCACGTTCCCTTGATGGGGCGCTTTGGTTGACGCCCCCGATGCGCGCGTTACTAGATGAGCGTGACTGCACAATCAACGCATGAGCGCCAATCAACGCACTTGTGCGCAATTCACGCAAGGGAGAGCATGATGGCGAAACTGGCATTTCTGGGTCTTGGGGTGATGGGTTACCCGATGGCGGGGCATCTGCAGGCGGCAGGCCATGAGGTCACGGTTTACAATCGCACGGCCACGAAATCTGAGGCCTGGGTCGCGCAGCATGGTGGCGCGCATGCACCCAGCCCGCGCGAGGCGGCGCAAGGTGCGGATTTCGTAATGTCCTGCGTGGGCAATGACGATGATCTGCGCGATGTCTGTCTGGGCAAGGATGGCGCGTTCAAGGGCATGAAGACGGGCGCGATTTTCGTCGATCACACCACGGTGTCCGCTGCCGTCACGCGCGAATTGTTTGGCGAGGCCAAGGGCCATGGCGTCTCCTTCATTGATGCGCCGATCTCGGGCGGGCAGGCGGGGGCCGAAAACGGCCAGCTTTCGGTGATGTGTGGTGGCGAGCAGGTCGCCTATGACAAGGCCGAGCCGGTGATCGCCGCCTATGCCAAGATTTGCCGCCGTCTGGGTGATAGCGGCGCGGGTCAGGTCACCAAGATGTGCAACCAGATCGCGATTGCTGGGCTGGTTCAGGGGCTGTCGGAAAGCCTGAACTTCGCGGAAAAAGCCGGGCTCGATATTCCCGCCGTGGTCGAGGTGATCTCTCAGGGGGCCGCCGGGTCATGGCAGATGTCCAACCGCTATCAAACCATGGCGGACGACAAATTCGATCACGGTTTTGCCGTGGATTGGATGCGCAAGGATCTCAAAATCTGTTTGCAAACCGGCGATGAGATTGGCGCAAGCCTGCCCGTCACCGCACTGGTCGATCAGTTTTACAAAGAGGTTCAGGCGATGGGCGGGGCGCGTTGGGATACGTCCTCACTGATCGCGCGGTTGCGCAAACTGGGCTGATCAGCCCAGTAGCTGATAGGCGATCCACGTTGCCCCAAACAGCACGGGCTGGTGGATCAGATAAATCGGCAATGTGTGGCGCCCGGCAAACAGCGCCACACGCATCGCGCGCCCCTGCGTGCCGATCCGATAGCGCGGCGCGCGCGCCAGCCACCCTTGGCGCGCCGCCAGCTTGGCAACTGCCATGCCCCAAAGAAACGGCGCAAGCCAAGGCAGCACGGGCTCGAAATCAATCGAAGGACGCCACTGCGTCGACAACCCCAACCACCACAGGGCAGGGTGGTTAAACGCGGGGCTGGCATAGTCCAGATGCACCCAAAGCACCGCCACCCCAAGTGCCGCCAGCGCCGCCCAAGGCAAGCGTAGCAGCAGCGCCCCAATCACCGAGCTTACCGCGATGGAATGCAGGATGCCGTAATAGATGAAGACGCTGGGCATCATCAAATAGGTGGCAATGCTAACCAGTGCTGCTGCGGCAACCAGCTTGGCTAGACGGGTCAGAAAGGGGCGTGTGCGCAGGCCTTTGCTATGCGCCAGAACCAGACTGACCCCGGCGAGCAACACGAAACTGCCCGCCACAGCGCGCCCGAAGATCTCCCATCCCGGGGTGAAAATCGTGCCCGGCGCGATAAAGGCGAAATTCTGCAAATCGAAAGTGAAATGAAAGATCGCCATGCCGATCAGCGCGATCGCGCGCGCAAGATCGGGGAGGACAAGGCGCGTCCCGGAGGGACCCGAGGCGCTGGAAAAGGGAAGCTTGCTCGCATCTGTCATAAGCACCCTAATTGCGCCCCAAAGAGGATCGGTCAAGACACAAGATAGATGCCGCGTCGGAATGCGCTGCGCATTAAAAAAGGGGGCACGTGGCCCCCTTTAGGATCAGAACGGAATTTCGTCGTCAAAGTCAGAGCGGCCACCACCACCACCCGAGGACGGTCCACCCGAGGACGACCCACCGCTTGACGGGCCACCATAGCCACCATCGTCGCGCCCGCCGCCGCCGCCCGAGGACGGTCCGCCATAGCCGCCGCCATCACCCCCGCCCGAGCCACCGCCAGAGGGGCCATCAAGCATGGTCAAGGTGCTGGAATAGGGGCGCAGGACGACCTCGGTCGAATAGCGATCCTGACCGGATTGATCTTGCCATTTGCGCGTCTCAAGCTGGCCTTCGATGTAAACTTTCGAGCCTTTGCGCAGATATTGCTCGGCCACCTTGGCCAGCGGTTCCGAGAAGATCGCGACGGAATGCCACTCGGTACGCTCCTTGCGCTCGCCGCTGGATTTGTCGCGCCAGGTTTCCGAGGTGGCGATGCGCAGATTGCACACTTTGCCGCCATTGGAAAAGGTCCGCACCTCGGGGTCGCGCCCCAGATTACCGATTAAAATGACCTTGTTGACGCTGCCTGCCATGCGCACCTCCCGCGTGATGTGAGCCGCGCTTGTCCTGAGGCGCGGCGATTCTGAATAAGTTCGCATTGGTATAAAGCAGCCATGCCCCAGAGGGTAGGGGCAGCTTCCCGCTGCTTGGGTGCGAAATACGGCAGATTTCCGCGTGCACCTTTGGTTGGATGGCCGGCTTTGCCCCCGCTCTCAATCCTTCCTCCGATAGAGGCTGTCAGCGCCCGGGGCCAGATCGGCCCCACCGGTTCGGGATGGTCCCGCACCGGCGCTGACATGAGGAATTGAGCCAATGAAAAACTACACCCTGATCGCTGCAGCCATGTTGATTGCCGCCGCTTCGAGCCTGCCCGCGATGGCCGAAAGCCGGGTCGATCCGGCCAAAGAGAAAGCGCTCCAGACCCAGCTGAGCGCGCAAGGCTACAAGCTGCGCCGGATGGAAATGGAGGGCGGGTTGATCGAGGTTTACGCGCTCAAGGATGGCAAGCGGATGGAGATGTATTTCGACAACAAGACCCTCAAGCAGGTGCAGCATAAAGGCGACAATAACTGATCGCTCTTGCTCGGGCCGGGAATATCCCGGCCCACCCCATCCCCTGATAGGAGAGTGCCGCCATGGCCCAGAAAGATGCCGTTTTCAGCGAGATCACCGCGCTCGACCGCCCCGGTTCCAGACCCGATGCTGACACCAAAACCCAGACCAGTCACCGCGTCTGGGACCCGTTCGTGCGCCTGTTTCATTGGTCCGTCGCGGGGTTGTTTGTGGCCAATGCGTTCTTCACTTCGCCCAAGCATGATTTGCACCATTGGATTGGCTATAGCATCGCCGGGCTGGTCGGCGCGCGTATCCTTTGGGGGGTGTTTGGCTCGCGCCATGCGCGCTTTCGCGACTTTCCGCCCTCGGCTGCAGGCGCGCTCAGCCAGCTGCGCGACATGGCGACCGGGCGCCGCCACGCCCATATCGGGCACTCGCCCCTTGGCGCGTTGATGATCTACAACCTGCTGGTGACGCTTTTGGTGATCGCTGGTTCGGGGTGGCTGATGACAACCGATGCCTATTGGGGGGTCAAATGGCCCAAAGATCTGCATGAAATTGCTGTGAACTGGGCCGAGTTTTCGATTGCAGCCCATATTGCTGCCGTGATCTACGAAAGCCTTCGCTTGCGGGTCAATCTCGCGCGCGCAATGATCACGGGCAGAAAAGATTTCCGGCGTGACGAAAGGTAACAAAGGTATGGCAGTCACACGCGCGCGCCTGACGCTTTGGACAAAAGAAGCCGGGTTGGCTGCGTTGATCGTGGTGCAGGCGGGGTGCAATTTTGTGTTCTTTATGGATGTTCTCGGCGATTACCGTGATGCCGGGCATTTCACCGGGCATCTCAATATCGAGCTGTTCGCCAATCTTGGTTTGGTTGCGGCAATCGTAGTTGAGGCCCGCGTGCTTTGGACGTTGCTGCGCCGTCAGGCGATCGCAGATCGCGCGATTTCGGTGGCGCGGGGGGCAATGGCGCAGCTGATGAGCGATCAGTTCTCAAGCTGGGGGCTGACGGCAGCCGAGGCCGATGTTGCGGGCTTTACGATCAAGGGATTTTCCATCGCTGAAACGGCTGGTTTGCGCGGATCTTCGGAGGCGACGGTGAAATCGCAGTTGAATGCGCTCTATCGCAAGGCTGGCGTTTCGGGGCGTGCGCAGCTCGTTTCGGTCTTTGTCGAAGACCTGTTCAACGGCCCTTTGGAGGATGATGCAACGCGGCAACAGCTTGCAAAAGATCCCGCTCGGGGCAGTTCGTAGGCGAGTCTTTGCCGATCAAATATCGCTTTTGGTTTAACTTTTGGCGTCCTCGCCTATAGTGCAAGGCAGAGAACACTGGGGTGGTGAACGTAAGGGTGGCCGATGCGTAGGTTTATCGGGGCGATTTTGGGGGCTGCGGTGATCGTAAGTCCAATGATCGCGCAGGCCGAGGGGCTGCGTCTGAGCGCAAACTCTTCGAAGTCGCGCACGATGTTGTTTCGCAATCAATTGCACATTCTTGATACGCGCGGCGCGCAGCAATACGAGCATTCCACACGCCTGCAGCCGGGGGCGAAAAAACTGGCCAGTGCGGGCAGTGAAACCGCGCCCAGTTACAGCGGTAAATATCGCGGGCAATATTTCAGCATTGCCAAAGCCGCAGCCGCACGCCACAGCATCCCTGAAAATCTGTTCTTGCGCCTCGTGCAGCAGGAAAGTGGCTGGAACCCCTCGGCGCGCTCGCATGCTGGCGCGCATGGTCTGGCGCAGTTGATGCCTGCAACCGCCGCAAAGCTGGGGGTTGATCCGCGTGATCCGGCACAAAATCTGGAAGGCGGCGCGCGCTATCTGCGTATGATGTATGACCGCTTTGGCAGCTGGCGTTTGGCCTTGGCGGCTTATAATGCCGGACCGGAGGCGGTGCAGAAACATGGCGGCGTACCGCCCTATCAAGAGACCAAAAACTACGTCAGCGTTATTCTTGGCGGCTGAATCCTAGCGTCGAACTAAAGAAAGCCCCGCAAGTCAAAGTCTTGCGGGGCTTTCTTTATGTTCTACGTTAAGGGCGCGCCCTAAGGGGCCGAAATCATGGGATAATTCGCGTGTACTTCGTGCCAGCCAATGAGGCGCCTGCGATCAAGCCGGATTGGCCAAAGACCAGCGCAATCACCGGCGCGGTCGAGGTCAGCGTCGAGGCATTCACCGCACCGCCCCCATCCGGCAGCGCATAGCGCGCATCCGCCCCAAGTTGCCAGCCATCCGATTTGCGGAAGCCCGCCAGGGCCTCGGGGGTCATGAAGAACAGCGCATGGGCATATTGCTGTGCGCCGATTTGAAACCCGAAGCTGGCCGATGCTGCCGAGTAATAATCGACCGTCACATTGTTGATGCGCAGCGCGCCACGCCCATACGAACCGCCAAAGCCAAAGCCCGCCTCGGTCATCAGGGGCATCCACAAAACGCCAACCGCTTTTTGTTCAAGTTCTCTGGTGCCGGGATATTTGTTTAGCAAAAAGCTGCGCGTCGCATCGACGCGCGCGTCAAGCTGGACTGCGCCAGTATTGCCAATGCCATTGCCGCAAGCTGCCAGCGTCAGCCCTGCGCCGCCCATCGCCAGAAGCGACCGTCTGGAAAGTTTCGTCATGTTCGTTCTGCTCCGCTCATATGCCCGCTATGATCGGGCCGAAACGGTCTTATTCTGACCGACTGACACAAATTATAGGGTATGCAACCCGCAATGTCACTTCTTCTTGATACATCTCACGCCTTTGTGGCGAAACCCTGCCTAGAGATTGGCCAAGAGTTTAGCCGCCTTTGGCGCGAAATAGGTCAGCACCCCGTCACAGCCCGCGCGGCGAAACGACATCAGGCTTTCCATCATGATCTGATCATGATCGAGCCAGCCGTTTTGCACCGCCGCCATCGCCATCGCGTATTCGCCCGACACTTGATAGGCATAGGTCGGCACGCCGAACTGGTCTTTCACGCGGCGGCAAATATCAAGGTAGGGCATCCCCGGCTTGACCATCACCATATCCGCGCCCTCGGCGAGATCGCGCGCGACCAGCCGGATTGCCTCATCCGCGTTGGCGGGGTTCATCTGATAGGTTTTCTTGTCACCCTTAAGCGCGCCGCTTGCCCCCACCGCATCGCGAAACGGCCCGTAAAAACCGCTCGCGTATTTCGCCGCATAGCTGAGGATCGTGACATCGCGATGCCCACTGGCCTCAAGGGCGGCACGCATCGCACCGATCCGTCCATCCATCATATCCGAGGGGCCCAGAATATCAGCCCCCGCATCGGCCTGCGCGATCGCCATTCGCACAAGGCATTCAACGGTTTCATCATTGATGATCTCGCCATCTCGCACCAGCCCGTCATGGCCGTTCGCGTTATAGGGATCGAGCGCGATATCGGTCATGATCGCGATTTCGGGCACCGCAGCCTTGATCGCCCGGATCACTCGGTTGGTGATATTTTCAGGGTTCCAGGCTTCTTCGCAGCCTTCGGTTTTCACCGCCGGATCGGTATAGGGAAACAGGCAAATTGCGGGGATACCAAGGCGCGCAGCCCCCTCAGCGGCGCGCACGGCCCCCTCAAGCGTGTGTCGAAACACGCCCGGCATTGAGGGCACTTCGACATCGGCCCCCGCCACATCGGTGATGAAGATCGGCCAGATCAGGTCTTTCACGCTCAACCGGTTTTCCTGTGCCAGATCGCGCAAGGCAGGGGTTCGCCGCAAACGGCGCAGGCGGGAATGGGGGAAAGGCGGCAGGATCGGCGTCATCTTGAGCTCCGTAATGGTCGCTATGGAGGTGCCACGGATAGCGCGCGCAATCAAGCATGCGCGCAACACCCGCCTTCGCGATGCGGCTTTGCATCTTTTTCTTGCGCTCCGGCTGGTCTAGACAAGCACGTCTGGGCATTCGGGCAACAGAGAGGGGCGCGCGTGAACATCTTCGAGATTATCGCGAAATTAATCGACATGCGCAGTTTTTCCAATCTTTGGTATTGGATCGCGTTGGCTGTCGTGTGGTCTTCGGCCTCGCATTGGGTGCTGGGGGTTCCGTGGGACATGGTCGGGCGGGCGCGCCGCAAAGGGGCGCAAGCCGAGAACGATCTGGTGACCCTGACCCTGATCAATGCGCGCCGACTGAATGTCATCTGGGCGGATGCAGGCGTTGCAATCGCGATTGTCTTCCCGTTCTTGCTAAGTTTTCTGGGCTTTACCGGGTTTTTCTACGGTGCCGAAATTGCGCAGGCCGTGTTTCTGTTTGCACTGCCGTTGAGCGCGGTCTTTGCGCTTAGCATGAGTTTGGCGCATCGGCTGTGCGCACAATCGGGCGATGGTCTTGGCTCTGATCTGGTGATCCGCGCGCTGTCGCGTCACCGTGTTTGGGTGCAGGCCATCGGGATCGCAGCCATCATTGTAACCTCGTTTTGGGGCATGTTTCAGAACTTGCGTTTTTCGGCGCTGTTCTAAGCGGGCTTGACATGACGGGCTGGGCGGATACCTCGCAAGAGCATGGAACAATTTATACTTTCTGGCGCCCCCGAGGGCTATGACGCCGCGCTGATCGCGCGCGAACTGGGCAAGGGGCGCCCGGTCATTCATATTGCGCGCGATGATCGCCGATTGGCGGCGATGCGCGCGGCCTTGGCGTTTTTCGCACCCGATGCGGTGGTGCTGGATTTCCCGGCTTGGGATTGTCTGCCCTATGACCGCGTCTCGCCCAATCCCGATATCTCGGCCACGCGCATGGCGACGCTGGCAGCTTTGGGCGCGGGCATGCCGGGCCCGTTTGTTTTGCTCACCACATTGTCAGCCGCGATGCAGCGCGTGCCCGCGCGTGAAGTGCTGCAAGGGGCGAGTTTCTCCGCCCGTGTCGGTCAGCGCATCGACGAGGCGGCGTTGCGCGATTTCCTTGTGCGGATGGGGTTCTCGCAAGCCTCGACCGTGTCCGAGCCCGGCGATTACGCGCTGCGTGGCGGCATCATCGACATTTTCCCGCCCGGCGAAGGCGGCCCGGTGCGCCTTGATCTGTTTGGCGATGTGCTTGATGACGCGCGCGGCTTTGATCCGGTCAGCCAGCGCACCACGCAAAAGCTGCCCGGGATCGAACTGGCCCCTGTCAGCGAGGTGCTGATGGATGAGCCCTCGATCGCGCGGTTTCGCCAGAATTATCGCGTGGAATTTGGCGCGGGCGGCGCGGATGATCCGCTTTATGAGGCAGTTTCGGTCGGGCGCAAACATGCCGGGATGGAGCATTGGCTGGGCTTCTTCCACGACCGGCTTGAGACATTGTTCGACTATCTTCCCGACGCCGCGGTGATGCTGGACGATCAGACCGGCCCGGCCCAGCAAAGCCGCTGGGAAGGGATCGCGGATCAATATGACACCCGGCGCGAGGCGATGACGCGCCGCGACCGTTTGGATTCCGTCTACAAACCCGCGCCGCCCAAGCTGCTTTATCTTGATCCCGATGCGTGGGCGGCCACGCTTGCACCGCGCCGCGTGTTGCGCCTGCAGGTGATCTCGGCCCCGCCCGGTCCCGGTGTGCTGGATGCAGGTGGGCGGATCGGGCGCAATTTCGCCCCCGAGCGTCAAGTTGAAAATCTAAGTCTTTTCAGCGCCTTGAAGGATCATGTTCAGGCAAGATTGGCGCGCGGCCCGGTGGTCATTGCCAGCTGGTCTGAGGGCGCGCGTGAACGCCTTAAGGGGTTGATGGAAGATGAAGGGGTGGCGGGCGCCAAGCTGATCTCGGATGCACGTGGCATTGGCGATGGCGTGAACCTGACGGTCTGGCCGCTGGATGAGGGCTTTGAAGCGCCCTTTGAGGACCGCCATCTGACGGTGATTTCTGAGCAAGACGTTCTGGGCGAACGCCTTGTGAGTAAGCCCAAGCGCAAGCGCAAGGCCGAGAATTTCCTGACTGAGCATGGCTCGCTCAGCCCCGGCGATCTGGTGGTGCATGTCGATCACGGGGTCGGGCGCTACAAGGGCTTGGAAACCGTGCTCGCACTGGGTGCGCCCCATGATTGCGTCTTGCTGGAATATGCGGGCGGGGATCGGTTGTATTTGCCCGTCGAGAATATCGAACTGCTCAGCCGCTATGGCCATGAGGAGGGGCTTCTTGATCGTCTTGGCGGCGGCGCTTGGCAGGCGAAGAAGGCCAAGCTCAAGGAACGCATCCGCCTGATCGCGGATAAGCTGATGCGCATCGCCGCCGAGCGTCATTTGCGCACCGCCCCGCTCCTTGAGGTGCCCCATCACGAATGGGAGGCTTTCGCGGCGCGCTTCCCCTATACCGAAACCGACGATCAGATGTCGGCCATCGAAGATGTCGTGGAAGATCTGAAATCGGGCACGCCGATGGATCGGTTGATCGTGGGCGATGTCGGCTTTGGCAAGACCGAGGTGGCGATGCGCGCGGCCTTTGTCGCGGCGCAATCGGGCATGCAGGTGGCGGTGATCGCACCCACGACTTTGCTCGCGCGTCAGCATTACAAGACATTCGCTGAACGTTTTCGCGCCACAGCGCTAAGCGTGCGCCCCCTGTCGCGGTTTGTCTCGGCCAAGGCGGCGGCCGCCACGCGTCAGGGCTTGGCCGATGGCAGCGTCGATATCGTGATCGGCACCCATGCGGTGCTGGCAAAATCGGTGAAGTTCCACAACCTTGGCCTGTTAGTTATTGATGAGGAACAACATTTCGGCGTTCAGCATAAAGAACGGCTGAAAGATATGCGCTCGGAAATCCATGTATTGACGCTGACCGCCACGCCGATCCCGCGCACCTTGCAACTGTCGCTGACCGGCGTGCGCGACCTGTCGATCATCGGCACGCCGCCCGTCGACCGCCTTGCGATCCGCACCTATGTGTCGGAGTTCGACACGGTCACGCTGCGCGAGGCCTTGCTGCGCGAACATTATCGCGGCGGGCAAAGTTTCTACGTCGTTCCCCGGATTTCCGATCTTCCTGAAATTGAGGATTTCCTGAAAACCCACATCCCCGAGGTGAAATATCTCGTCGCCCACGGGCAGCTCGCGGCGGGCGAGCTGGATGACCGGATGAACGCCTTTTACGATGGGCAATATGACGTGCTGCTGGCGACCACCATCGTGGAAAGCGGGCTGGATATTCCGACCGCCAACACGATGATCGTGCATCGTGCCGACATGTTCGGCCTCAGCCAGCTTTACCAGATCCGGGGCCGCGTCGGGCGCGCCAAGACGCGGGCCTATTGCTACCTTACAACGAAACCGCGCAGCCCGCTGACGCCACAAGCGCAAAAGCGGCTGCGGCTGCTTGGCTCGCTCGACAGCCTTGGCGCGGGGTTCAATCTGGCCGCGCAAGACCTCGATCTGCGCGGCGCAGGCAATCTGCTGGGCGAAGAACAATCGGGCCATATCAAGGAAGTCGGCTACGAGCTGTATCAAGCGATGCTGGAAGAAACGATTGCCAAGCTGAAATCGGGCGAGCTGACCGAGACCGGCGATGGCGACTGGTCGCCGCAAATCAATCTCGGCGTGCCGGTGATGATCCCCGACAGCTTCATCCCCGATCTCGACATCCGCCTCGGCCTCTATCGCCGCCTCTCAAGCTTGACCACCAAGGTCGAACTCGAAGGCTTTGCCGCCGAGTTGATCGACCGGTTCGGCACGCTGCCAAAAGAGGTCAACACGCTCTTGCTGGTGATGCGCATCAAGGCGATGTGCAAACGCGCGCAGATCGCCAAACTTGACGCCGGCCCCAAGGGCGCGACGGTGCAGTTTCACAATGACAAATTCCCCGACCCCGCAGGGCTGGTGGATTACCTCACCGCGCAGCGCGATCTGGCGAAGGTCAAAGACAATAAACTGGTGATCCGGCGCGATTGGAAATCGGATAAGGACAAGATCAAAGGCGCCTTCGCAATTGCCCGCGATCTGGCCGAAAAGGTCATCCAGTCCGAGAAGAAAAAGGCCTGAACCGCGCCCTTTCATCTAGCCCGAAATACTCCCGCCGGAGGCATCCCAACCCCGGCCAAACGCGTGCCCGTCAGCTCGTTTGTGTCTTGCGGATCAACCACCAGGCAAGACTGGAACAGATAAGCGTCGCAATCACGATGGGTAGCGCCGTGCCGTTGAACAACAGACCCACGGGGGCCGCAATCAGCACAGCCCCCACCGTAGAAATCGCGGTGACAATTGAGGCTGCCATGCCCGCAATATGGCCCATATGCTCCAGCGCCAGCGCATTGAGATTGCCAAAGGTCACGCCCGCCATCCAGAACACGCTGACGGTATACAGAAAGACCAGCGGCAGGCCGGATGCGCCCGCAGTCAGCCCGGTCAGCACCAGCACCAGCATCACACTCGAGACGATGATCTGCATGATATAGCTTGCCTTGACGATCTTGCGCATGCCCAGCCGCATCACGTAGCGCGCGTTGAACACCGACCCCGTGCCCGCCAGCAGGGCCCCCATCGCAAACCACATCGGGAAGGTGTCGGTCACACCATGCGCGGCATAAAGCTGTTGCGCCGAGGAGAGCAGCGCGAACATCTGCCCAAAACCCAGCGTGATCGTCACGATATAGATGCGCACCTCATAATGGGCGAGCACCTCACGCGCGGCCGCACTCAGTTTGGACACGCTCAGCGGGCGACGGTTCTCCGGCGCCAGCGTTTCGGGTTGGCGCAGCCAAAGCCAGCTTACGCCGATCAGCCCGAACACGATGAAGGCCCAAAACACGCCGCGCCAGCCATAAAACGAAATGATCATCGCCCCGACCGAGGGCGCAACCGCAGGCACCAGAATGAAAATCATCATGATGAACGAGGTCACCCGCGCCATTTCGCGCCCCGCAAACAGGTCGCGCACCAGCGCCATCACCGTGATCCGGGGGGCCGCAGCGCCAAGCCCTTGCACGACGCGCGCTATCAGCAACGCCTCAAGGGATTGCGCATGAGCCGCCATCAACGCCCCCACGATATAAATCGCGATACCGCCCGCAATCGTAAGCTTGCGCCCGATCGCATCCGAAATCGGCCCGGCAAACAGCGTGCCCACCCCCATGCCCAACACGAAGGCCGTCAGCACAAGTTGCGCGCGGTTGATCGCATCGGGGCTTAGCTCGGCGGCGATCTGGGGCAGGGCGGGCATCATCGCGTCGATGGAAAACGCCACCGTCGCGGTGAGCGAGGCCAGCATCACCGTCAATTCCGGCAGCGACAAGGGAGAGCGCGCAGTGGGCGCGCCGGACGTTTGAGACATGGGATGGGAGCTTTGCGCAAAGGGTGAGAGGGAACAAAATACAGCGATACGCACCAAAGGCCAGAGGGGGGCGCGCGCAGCCCCCTGTGCGCTCACGCGGAGGCGGGTTAATGTTGCGTCGCCTCGGGCGGGGCGCTGCTTAACTCATCAATGACCTTGATCCACAGATCCGTAGGCTGCGCGCCCGACACGACGTGACGTTCGGCCACGATAAAGGTGGGCACTGCAGAAATACCGCGTTGGCGGGCGTGGGATTCTTTGTTGGCAATGGTGTCGAGATCGGCATCTGACGCCAGCAACCGCGCTGTCAAATCGCCATCCATTCCCGCTGCGCGCGCGATCTCACACAGCGTCGCGGAATCGGAAATATCGCGCCCCTCGCGCCAATGCGCGCTCAACAGCGCTTCCATCACTGCGCCTTGGGCATGCTCAATCCCCGCCCAATAGAGCAGGCGATGCGCGTCGCGCGTATTGGGCTGATGGGTCACACGCTCGGGGTGGAAATCAATCCCCTCGGCCTGCGCGATTTCCAGAAGTTGCACATGCATTTTCACCGCGCCGTCTTGGCCGAACTTGGCCTGCAGGTAATCGGCGCGCGACATGCCCTCGGTTGGCATGGTCGGGTTCAGTTGAAACGGCTGCCAGCTGATCACGAACGGATGTCCGGGACGCGCCACCAGCGCGTTATCGAGCCGGGCCTTGCCAATCAAACACCACGGGCACACCGGATCGGCGAAAATATCAAGCGGGATCATCATATATCTCCTTGCGTCCAGATAGCGCGGATCTCTTTGCGCAGCAATTTGGCGTTACGATTGCGGGGCAAACTGTCGAAATGGCGAAACAGGCGGGGTTGCTTATAGCGCGCCAGACAGGTTTGGGCATGCGTTGCCAGCTGATCGTGCGTGGCGCTGCCGGTATAGGCCAGCGCGATCACACTGACATCGGCGCGCAGGTCAATCTCGATGGCGGCGACCTCGCCCGCATCCGGGCATCCTGCCATCGCCTCTTCGATCTCAAGGGGTGAGACACGAAACCCGCCCGCATTGAGCATATCATAGCTGCGCCCAAGATAGGTGATCGCGCCATCCTCGGCCATCGCAACCGTGTCGCCCGTCAGAAACCAAGCGCCCACACGCCGTGCAGCGCTTTCCTCCGGTGCATTCCAATAGCCCAAATACAGCCCTGGATCGCTGTCATGAATCGCCAACATGCCCGGCGTGCCGCGCGCAACCGGCTGGCCTTGCTCATTCAAAACCGCGATGTGGCGGCCGGTTTGGGCATAGCCTGTCGTGCCGGGCGGGGCAGGGCGCGCGGGGCTGCCCGAGATGAAGGTCGAGCATTCCGACATGCCCAACGCCTCGTAAATCTTGGTGCCGGTTGCTTCATTCCATGCCGCGCGGGTGGACTCTGGCAAAGCCTCTCCGGCGCTTAGTCCGTGGCGTAGATGCGGTAAATCGAGATGGTCGTGATGCTTGAAAATCTGGCGATAAATCCCCGGCGCTGCGGCGAAAATCGTTGCATCAAAGCGCTTTATCAACAGCGGCAGGCTGCGCGGTTCAACGCCCTCAGCCGGGATCAACGCGGTCGCGCCCACGGTCCACGGGTCCATTAGCCCGGTGCCCAGCGTATAGGTCCAGTTGAACGCGCCCGCATGCATCAGTCGGTCTTGTTTGCCCAAGCCATACCAGCCGTCAAACATCATCTGGCGCGCCCAGATCGCGCGATGGGCATGCATCACCGCACGCGCCTGACCACCGGTGCCTGAGGTGAAAATCATATAGGCAAGCCGATTGGGATCGCCCATCGCAAAATCGCAAGGCGGGGCGTCGGGCGCTTTGCGCAACGTTTGCGCGTCAATCACCCGCGCCGGATGATCGGGCAGCGCGACCCCCTGCGAGGCAATCACCGCCGCCGGATCGAGATCGCGCGCGAGCTTGGTGATCTCATCCCGCGTCAATTGCGCCGAACTGGGCACCGGCACCAGACCCGCCGCAATCGCGCCCAGAAACGCCACCGGAAACTCCGGCCCGTTTCCCAGCCGCAACACCAGCCGATCACCGGGCACTAAACCTGCCTGTAACAGCAACGTGCCCGCGCCGCGCACCGCCGCAATCAGACGCGCATAAGACCAGCGCTGCGCCCCCGAAGGCCCCACGATCTGCATCGCAAGCTTGTCGGGCGTCAGCGCACCCGCGGCCAGAACATGCGCCGCCATATTGAACGCGTGCGGCGGTGGTGGCAAAGCCGGAGAAAAGATTTCAGATGTCATGGCGCCTAGCTAGGGCGCAGATGCAGGTCGAACAAGTGCGAAATAGCCCCTTCGCATTTGCGCAAATATCCCGGGGGAGGCTGTTAGCGTCCCCCAGCCGCTCTTTGCCTAAAGCGCCGTCCAGCCGCCATCGATCGAGATCGTGGTGCCGGTGATCTGTGCCGCTGCATCCGAGCACAGGAACACGGCCGTGCCGCCCACTTGCTCGGTCGTGGCGAATTGCTTGGAGGGCTGGCGCGCGAGGATCACTTGCTCGATCACCTCTTGCTCGGTCATGTTGTATTCTTTGGCCGTATCAGGGATTTGCGCCTCGACCAGCGGGGTTTTTACATAGCCCGGGCAAATCGCGTTCGCGGTGATGTCTTCCTTGGCTGTTTCCAGCGCCGTGACCTTGGTAAAGCCGACAACGCCATGCTTGGCCGACACATAGGCCGATTTATAGGGCGAGGCGGTCAGACCGTGCGCAGATGAGATATTCACCACGCGTCCCCAGCCGGCCTTGCGCATCATCGGCAGCGCGACGGCAGTGGTGTGAAAGACCGAGGTGAGCATGATCGCGATGATGCGATCCCATGTCGCGACCGGGAAGGACTCGATCGGGGCGACATGCTGGATACCGGCATTGTTGACCAGAATATCGCAACGCCCGGCCTGTTCGATCAGCGCGCGCGCCTGGTCGCCATTGGACAGATCGGCTTGGATATAACGCGCCGTGACGCCAAACTCCGCGCCCAGATCGGTGGCAAGCTGGTGATCCTCTGGGCGATCCGTGAACGAATTTAGCACGACATCGGCGCCCGCGCGTGCCAATTCGCGCGCGACTCCAAGCCCGATTCCCGAATTCGACCCGGTGATGACGGCGGTTTTTCCCTGAAGCGACATATCCCCTCCTGCGTAGTGATTCTGGATTTCGCCGCGATCATGGCGTGCGCTGCGGGCGAATACCATGCGGCGCGCGCAAAAGGATGTGATCGCGATAGCCTGCGATTACGGAAATTTGAGGGATGTTAAAAAAACGCCCGCACAAGGCGGGCGTCAAGTCATGAGGCAGGTTTCATACAGGCAAGAAACCTATCGAGCAGTGAGTCTCTTATAAGCAATGCAGCGCCTCTCTCCAAGGGAAAAGTTTGCGCCCTTTCAATCGTCTCGCTAGCTTGGCGACATAAAATACGGGCAGAAGAGGGATTGTTTCGATGGCGAGATCGGTGTTTTTCCGCGCTTTAGGCGTGCTAGCCTTGGGGTTCAGCCCAATCCTTGCGCAAAATGCTGTTGCTGAGTCGCAAGATGCGATTGCGATGTATGGGGCCCCCGCACTGGCGCCGGGATTCGACCATTTGCCCTATGCCAACCCCGATGCGCCCAAAGGGGGCACCTATCGATTCGGGGTGGCGGGCAGTTTTGATTCGCTCAACCCCTGGATCTTGAACGGTCGCCCCGCCGAGGGAATCGCGCGCTATGTTTCCGAATCGCTGATGGGGCGCTCGATGGATGAGCCCTTCACGCTCTATGGGTTGCTCGCGCAGTCCATTAAAACCGATGAGGCGCGCACTTGGGTCGAATTTACCCTGCGCCCTGAGGCGAAATTTTCCGACGGCAATCCGGTCACCGTCGCGGACGTGATGTGGAGCTATAAGACGCTGGGCACGCAGGGCCATCCGCGCTACCAGACCGCCTGGTCAAAGGTTGCCAAGATGGAGCAGACCGGGCCACGCTCGGTGAAATTCACCTTTACCGAACCCGATCGCGAGTTGGCGCTGCTTATGGGGATGCGCCCGGTGCTGGAGAAAAAGCAGTGGGAGGGGCGTGATTTCGCCAACACCACCGATCTCGCGCCGATTGGGTCGGGCCCTTATGTGATCGAAAAGGTCGATCAGGGGAAATACATCACCCTCAAGCGCAATCCCGACTATTGGGGGCGCGATCTGGGCTTCAATAAGGGGCGCAACAATTTCGACACGCTGCGCTATGATTATTTCGGCGATGGCGGTGTGGTGTTTGAGGCGTTCAAGGGCGGCGCGACCGACAGCTATATCGAGGACAACGCCGCCGATTGGGCGCGCAATTACGACTTTCCGGCGGTGGCCTCGGGGGAGGTCGTGAAATCGGAAATCCCCAACGGTCGCCCCTCGGGGATCAAGGGGTTGGTGATGAACACCCGCAACCCGCTTTTTGCCGATTGGCGGGTGCGTCAGGCGCTGATTGATGCGTTCAATTTCGAGTTCATCAACAAGACGATCAATGGCGGGGCCGAGCCGCGGATCGCGTCCTATTTCTCAAATTCCGAACTGGGCATGACGCATGACGCTGCAAGCGGCAAGGTTCTCGACCTGCTTGCGCCGTTCAAAGACACGCTGCTGCCCGGTGTCATCGAGGGCTATTCCCTGCCTCAAAGCGATGGCAGCACGCGCAACCGCAAGAATATGCGCGACGCGGCGAAGCTACTCAATGAGGCAGGCTGGAAGGTTGACGATAGTGGTGTGCTGAAGAAAGACGGGCAGCCCTTTAGCTTTGAGATCGTGTTGCAACAAGGCGCGGCGCAGCAGCAAAGCATTGTCGATATCTATACCCAATCGCTCAAACGTCTTGGGATATTCCCGAAGGTCACGGTGATTGATGATGCGCAATATACCCAGCGCACCAACGCCTATGATTTTGATATGGCGTGGTATTGGCGCGCTCTGTCGCTGTCTCCGGGCAATGAGCAGATGCTGTATTGGGGCCATAAAGGCGTCACCGAACAAGGCACGCGCAACTGGATGGGCATGAAGTCTCCCGCCGCCGAGGCGATGATCGACACCATGCTAAACGCGCGCAGTCACGAGGATTTCGTCGCTGCCACCCGCGCGCTGGATCGTATCCTCACGGCGGGGCGTTATGTCATCCCGATCTGGTATGCGCCCAAAGATCGCATTGCCCATATCAAGGCGCTTCACTACCCGGACAAAACGCCGCTATACGGAGCTTGGCCGGGCTTTGCGCCCGATGTTTGGTGGTATAATAACAAAACAGGACAATAGGAGCAGGACGATGCAAAAGCTGATCCTTCTGGCCGCGCTGGCAGCGGCATTGGCAGGGTGCAATACAGTTGCGGGCGTTGGAGATGATATTTCCGGAGGGGCACGTCAGGTGCAGGGCTGGTTGTAGGCGCGCCCAAGCGTCAAATCAGGCAATTTAACATTGCCGTGACGGAACCCCCTAAGGTCAAAATTCCTTTTGCCTTGAAACCAAGGGCGCGCGATCCTTTGTCATGAAGGAGGCGCGTCTGCATAAGATGCGTGACCACGAGGAGAGCTCGCTATGAAATGGCATCACATTGAGGAAAACTGGGCTGCGTTTTACGAGGCGATCATGGATCGCTGGCCCGAGGCGGAGGAAGCGGCGCTGGATGAGATCGACGGCGATCAGCGCGCCTTCCTGCGCTATATTGCCGAGCTGACCGAGCAGGAGCCGGTGGAAGCGCGCGAAGAGGTGGTCGAATGGCTGCGCGGCGAATTGCCATCTGATGTGGTGATGGACCCGACCCATGACAGCCACTCGATCCTGCTTTCGGCGAAATACGTCTCTGAGGGCGAGGATGAATCCGACGACGACAAGCATTTCGGTGACGATTGAGCGCATATAGGGCGCTGCCCCCGTCGCCGGATGGCGACAATTAACGGGTAAGAAAGGGGGCGCTGCCCCCGCCCGTTCCGGGCCCCCCGGGATATTTCGAGAATTTGGAAATGGGGAGGGCGGGCGTATCTTGCGTTGGCGCAATATCGTTGGGTGGATGAGACTTGCATCCGGGCGGTGCGCCCGCTGCCATTGACCTTATGCGCGGGCTCTGGCAGGGGAGAACGCAAGCAAGGACGAATGATATGAACCTGTTTTCCGATATTCGTGCAGCGGTGATCGCGGCACTTGATGTGATGGTTGCTGAGGGCGCTCTGCCTGAGGGGCTCGATTTTGCCAATGTTGCTGTAGAGCCGCCGCGCGATGCGCTGCATGGCGATATGGCGAGCAATGCCGCAATGGTGCTGGCCAAGCCTGCCAACCGCAAACCCCGCGAGATTGCCGACGCGCTTGCGGCCAAGCTGGTTGCGGATGCGCGCATTCTGAGTGCCGATGTGGCTGGGCCGGGCTTTATCAACCTGCGTCTTGCGCCCACGCTTTGGTCTGATTTGACGCGCAATGTCGTGCAGACGGGCGCTGCCTATGGGCGCTCGGATCTGGGGCAGGGCGTCAAGGTCAATGTCGAATATGTCTCGGCCAACCCGACGGGCCCGATGCATGTCGGGCATACGCGCGGCGCGGTGTTTGGCGATGCCTTGGCGAGCCTCTTGGATTTCGCGGGCTATGATGTCACGCGCGAATATTACATCAACGATGGTGGCGCGCAGGTCGATGTGCTGGCGCGTTCCGCTTACGAGCGGTATCGCGAGGCCTGCGGTCTTGAACCGGAAATCCGCGAGGGGCTTTATCCGGGCGATTACCTGATCCCGGTGGGCGAGGCGATCAAGGCGAAATACGGTCGCGATCTGCTGGATAAGCCCGAGGAGGTCTGGCTGGTCGATTTGCGCGGTTTCGCGACCGAAGCGATGATGGAAATGATCCGCGGCGATCTGGCGTCTCTGGGCGTGAAAATGGATGTCTTTTATTCCGAGAAATCGCTTTATGGCACGGGCCAGATCGAGGCAGCGCTCAAGCGCTTGCAAGATCTCGGCCTGATCTATGAAGGCGTGCTCGAGCCCCCGAAAGGCAAGCTGCCCGAGGATTGGGAGGAGCGTGAGCAAACGCTGTTCCGCTCGACGCAGTTTGGCGATGACGTGGACCGTCCGGTTAAGAAATCGGATGGGGCTTGGACCTATTTTGCTCCCGATATTGCCTATCACTGGACCAAGATCGAACGTGGCTTCGATCTGCTGATCGACGTGTTTGGCGCCGATCACGGTGGCTATGTCAAACGGATGAAAGCGGCCGTTGCAGCACTGTCCGAGGGGCGTGTGACGCTTGATATCAAGCTGATCCAGTTGGTGAAGCTGTTCAAGAATGGCGAACCCTTCAAGATGTCCAAACGCGCGGGCACCTTCGTGACCCTGCGCGATGTAGTCGAGCAGGCGGGCGCGGACGTGACCCGGTTCCACATGCTTACGCGCAAAAACGATGCGCCGCTGGATTTCGATTTCGCCAAAGTGCTTGAGCAATCCAAGGACAACCCGGTTTTCTACGTGCAATACGCCCATGCGCGGGTCTGTTCGGTGCTGCGCAAGGCTGCCGAGGCTGGTTGGGATATGTCAGATGCGCGCTTGGCCAAGGCGGAACTTTCCACCGACTTGCACGTGGCAGAGCTCTCACTGGTCAAAAAGATTGCCGAATGGCCGCGTCTGGTCGAGGTCGCCGCGCGCGCGAACGAACCCCATCGCGTAGCGTTTTATCTCTACGATCTGGCGTCGGATCTGCACAGCCTTTGGAACCGCGGCCATGACGATGCGTCCCTGCGCTTCCTGCAAGAGGGCGATGAGGCCGCATCGTCGGCGAAAATCGCCCTCGCGCGTGCCTGTGCCGTTGTTATTTCCTCAGGTCTTGCTATTCTTGGCGTGACCCCGGCTGAAGAGATGCGCTAAAGCACGCCGCCGGGACAGGCAGTAACAGCCGGGCAACCGGCGGCGAGGCGATGAGCATGGCAGCTTACGACGACCGCAATGGCGGGGCCTATGGCTATGGCGCACAGGTGCCGTATCAAACACATCCTACTGATCCGGAAATGGCACCGCGCAACGGGCGCGCGATGTCGCGCTGGGTCAATCTGGCGGGGGCGGCGACCTCGGTTGTAATGATCATGGGGTTGGTGGTTTGGGGCTATAAGCTGGCGATGCGCGATCTGAACGGTGTGCCGGTGATCCGTGCAATCGACGGGCCTGCGCGGATTGCCCCCGAAGATCCGGGCGGAGAATTGGCGCGTCATACGGGTTTGGCGGTGAATGATGTGGCAGGTACCGGCTCTGCCGCGCCGGCCCCCGATCGCGTGGTTCTTGCGCCCGCGCCCGAAGGGCTCAGCAATGAAGATTTGCCGATGGGCGAGATGACCCAGCAGATCGGGGCCGCTGATGCGCCGATGGCGGGACCTGCGCAACAAGGGCCGTCGCTGGCCGCTTCTGAGGATGCGCTTATTCAGGCCGCAGTTGCGCTGCCCGCAACCGAAGATGCCCCCACGCCCAAGCTTGATATTCCTGTCGAGCCCGGCGCTGCGAGCCCCGAAATCCCGGAACTGCGCCCTCAAGAGGTCGCCCTGCAGGCAACGCCCGATGTGATCCCGGCTTCGGTGCCCGGCGTCGCCGTCTCGCCGCGCCCCTTGCCCAAGCCCGCGCGCGACAGCCTGCTTGCCGCGGCGCTGGAACAGGCAGTCACCCGATCGATGAGCGGGCAGGCGGCGGAAAGCAAAGTCACCGATCTTGACCCCGCCTCGCTGAGCGCCGGCACGCGGCTGGTGCAGCTTGGCGCGTTTGACACGGCTGCCGATGCCAAGGCGGCTTGGGACAGTGCTGCGCAACGCTTTGGGGCCTTGATGGAGGGCAAGCAGCGCGTGATCCAGAAGGCCGCTTCGGGGGGGCGCGATTTCTACCGCCTGCGGGTTGTCGGTTTTAGCGATGTGACCGAGGCACGCCAGTTCTGCGTGGCCCTGCAGGCCGAGCAGCAAAACTGCATTCCAACGGTTGCGCGCTGATGGGTGGCGCGGTCATATTTGGCTGTGAAGGGCCATCCCTGACGCGGGAAGAGCGTGATTTTTTCCGCGAAGCCGATCCTTGGGGCTTTATCCTTTTTGCGCGAAATATTGAAGAACCTCAACAGGTTGCGCAGCTTACTTCATCTTTACGCGCAGCCGTTGGGCGTGACGCGCCCGTGCTGATTGATCAAGAAGGTGGGCGTGTGCAACGCCTGCGCGCGCCCCATTGGCGCGAATGGCTGCCCCCGCTCGAACAGGCGGTTCTGGCGGGCGAAAACGCGCCGCGTAGTTTCTGGCTGCGCGCACGCATCATGGCGGATGAGCTGCGTGCGGTTGGCATCGACGTGAATTGCGCACCGACCTGCGATCTGGCCGCCCCCGAGACCCATACGTTTCTGCGCAACCGCTGTCTGGGCAACACTGTCGATCAGGTGGTCGCCAATGCGCGCGCCACGGCTGACGGGCTGCTGGCGGGCGGGGTTCTGCCGGTGATCAAACACATCCCCGGTCATGGCCGTGCCGTCGCGGACAGCCATAAACACCTCCCCGAGGTGGCGGCCGATCTTGACGATCTGCGCGCAACCGATTTCGCACCCTTCGTCGCGCTGGCCGATCTGCCGATGGGCATGACGGCCCATATCCGCTTTAGCGCGCTTGATAGTGCCCCGGCGACGCAAAGCCCGCGTTTGATCGGGTTGATCCGCGACGAGATCGGCTTTGACGGTCTGCTGATGAGCGATGATATCGGGATGGAGGCGCTTTCGGGCGGGCCGGGGGCGCGCACGCGTGCGGCACTCGCTGCGGGCTGTGATCTGGTGTTGCATTGCAATGGCGACATGGGCGCGATGCAAGAGGTGGCGCTGGCCGCCCCTGTGATGAGTGCAGCGGCGCAAACGCGCGCCGAGGCAGCGCTGGATCGGCGTATTTTGCCACAGTCTGTTGACATGGCGGCTCTCGATGCTGAGTTTGAAGCATTGATGAGCGGCGGTGGGAATGGCTGAACCCGAGAACCTTTTTCAAGCCCAGAGCGTGGCGGACCGGCTTCAGGCCGAAGCGCTGATCATTGATGTCGACGGGTTCGAAGGCCCGCTTGATTTGCTGCTCAATCTCTCACGCACGCAAAAGGTCGATCTGCGCAAGATTTCGGTGCTGCAACTGGCCGAGCAATATCTGAAATTTGTAGAGCAGGCCAAGGCGTTACGGATCGAACTTGCCGCAGATTATTTGGTGATGGCGGCCTGGCTGGCCTTTCTGAAGTCGCGACTTCTGTTGCCGCCTGACCCGACGGCTGAGGGCCCGAGCGCCGAGGAAATGGCCGCTCATCTGGCCTTTCAGTTGGAGCGCCTGCAAGCAATGCGCGAATCCGCAGCGCAGCTGATGGCGCGTGACCGGCTGGGGCGCGATACTTTCGCGCGCGGGATCAGCGAAGAGGTCGCGCGCCTGCGCAAAGTGACCTATACCGCCTCGCTGATGGACCTGATGCAGGCCTATGCCCGGATCAGAACGCGCGATGAGTTTCGCCCCTATGCCTTTGATCGCACGAATGTTTACACGATGGAGGAGGCGCTGGATCGGTTGCGTAACCTTATCGGGTTTGCGGGCGATTGGGCGGATTTGACCAGCTTTCTCCCCGAGAGTTGGGAGAGTGATCCAAAGCGGCGCAGATCGGCCACGGCGGCGACGTTTGCAGCCTCGTTGGAGATGGCGAAACAAGGTCAGATCGAGATCCGGCAATCCGAGACGTTTCACCCCATTTCGATTCGGAAAAGAACATGAATAACGCCTCTCAAGCACCAGAAGAAAAAGACAAATCCTTATTTGCAGCGCCTCCGATGGGCGAGCAGGAGCGCATGGTCGAAGCGGTGTTGTTTGCCAGCGCTGAACCGGTGCGCATCAAGGAGTTGGAAGAGCGTATGCCCCATGGCTGCGACCCTGCCGAGGCGCTGGTGCATCTGCGCAAACGCTATGAAGGGCGCGGCGTGCGGGTCGTTAAAGTGGGCGAGGCCTGGGCCATGCGCACCGCGCCCGATCTGTCGTTTTTGATGCAAAAGGAAACGGTCGAAGAGCGTAAACTCAGCCGCGCCGCCATCGAAACGCTCGCGATCATTGCCTATCACCAGCCCGTCACCCGCGCGGAAATCGAGGAAATTCGGGGCGTTGCGGTGTCTCGTGGCACGATTGATCAGCTGCTTGAGATGGAATGGATTCGCTTTGGACGGCGTCGCATGACTCCGGGTCGGCCCGTGACCTTTGTGGTCACGCAGGGGTTCCTCGACCATTTCAGCTTGGAAAGTGCGCGCGATCTGCCCGGCCTCAAAGACTTGCGCGCGGCGGGCTTGCTGGACAACCGCCCCCTTCCGGGCGCATCATCCGAGGATGACGACGAAGAGGGTCTGCAAACGGGTCAATCCGAACTTTTTGAGGATTAAAAAGGGCTTATCCTATGAACCTCAACCAGATTATCAATATGATCATCCGCATATTCCTGCGCCGTGGGATCAATTGGGGGATCAACAAAGGCATGTCGATGGTTTCAAATCGCAACAAGCAGCCCAAGTCGATGACCCCGCAAGAGCGTGCACAGTCCCAGCAAATGCGGGACGCCACAAAACGTGCGCGCAAGGCTGCGCGCATCACCCGGCGGTTTTAACGCAAGCCGCGCTTAGCGCCCCTGACGGCGCGCCATGAAGGCGAGGCGCTCAAACAGGTGCACATCCTGCTCGTTCTTGAGCAGCGCGCCATGCAGCTTGGGCAGCAGGTTGACCCCGTCGCGTTTGAGGTCTTCCGGGTCCAGATCTTCAGCGAGCAAAAGTTTAAGCCAATCAAGAACTTCCGAGGTGGAAGGTTTCTTTTTCAGGCCCGGCGTTTCGCGGATTTCGTAAAACTGCGTCAACGCCTTGGCCAGTAGGCGTTCCTTGATTTCGGGAAAATGCACGGCCACGATCTGACGCATCACTTGGGGGTCGGGAAAGCGGATGTAATGAAAGAAACAGCGGCGCAAAAACGCGTCGGGCAGTTCTTTTTCATTGTTTGAGGTGATGATCACCACGGGGCGATGGGCGGCGCGGATGGTTTCGCCTGTCTCGTAGACATGAAACTCCATCTTATCAAGCTCTTGCAGCAGGTCGTTGGGGAACTCGATATCGGCTTTGTCGACCTCATCAATCAGCAAGACGACGCGGCGATCTGCCTCAAACGCTTGCCACAGCTTTCCCTTGCGGATGTAGTTTTTGACGTCACTGACGCGCTCGCCGCCAAGGCCCGGGCCGAGCTGGCTGTCGCGCAACCGGCTGACGGCGTCATATTCATACAAGCCCTGCTGCGCCTTGGTAGTGGATTTGATGTTCCACTCGATCATCTCCATGCCAAGGCTCGCCGCCACCTGACGCGCCAGTTCGGTCTTGCCGGTGCCGGGCTCTCCCTTGACCAAAAGCGGGCGTTGCAACGCCACGGCGGCATTCACCGCAATGCTGAGATCTGGCGGGGCGACATAGGTTTCGGTCGATTGGAACTGCACAGGGATCGGCCTTTGGCTGAGGGGAGGCGCGCAAGGATGTTGCGCCAATGGGGCGCAAACTAGCCCTGCCCAATTGCTGCCGCAAGTGCAGCGTAGATTTTGAGAGACAAAGCGCGAGAAGCTGTGAATGGAGACGTGACAACCCTATCTTCATGGGGTATTGGAGCGCCCGAGGAGTGGTGGCACATGGCAAATTTTGATCAAAGTGGCACGCCCGGCACGGAAAAGAGGGCCGCGATGAAAGCAGAGACCTTCCTACCGGATGATTACCGTCCGGCCGAAGATGAACCCTTCATGAATGAACGGCAGATGGAATATTTCCGCCGCAAATTGCAGGCGTGGAAGACCGAATTGCTCGAGCTTTCCGCAGAGACGCTTGAAGGATTGGCCGAATCGGCACGCAACGTGCCCGATATCGCCGACCGTGCCAGCGAAGAAACCGATCGTGCGCTGGAACTGCGCACCCGTGATCGGCAGCGCAAACTGGTCAGCAAGATCGACGCCGCGTTGCGCCGGATCGAGAATGGCGAATATGGCTATTGCGAAAAAACCGGAGAGCCGATCTCGTTGAAACGTCTGGATGCGCGCCCGATCGCCACGATGACGCTTGAGGCTCAAGAAAGGCACGAGCGCCGCGAGCGGGTTCATCGCGACGATTGATCTGGCGCATTTGCGTTGCAGATTTGACATTGCGCAAAGACAGTATCTCACCGGTGCCGCAGGGTGCCGGTGAACGCGTTTAAAAGGGTATAACATGCTGATCGGACGCAAGGTTACGGTGCTTGGAGGCGGGGTCGCGGGGCTTAGCGTGGCGCGCGCTCTGGCCTTGCGTGGGGCCGAGGTCGAGGTACTCGAACAGGCCGAGGCGATCCGTGAAGTTGGCGCAGGCTTGCAAATCTCGCCCAATGGAGCGCGGGTGTTGCGCGCGCTTGGGCTGGGCGATGCGCTGGCGCAGGCCGGGCCAACGGCTGAGGCCGTTCAGTTGGTGGATGGCGAAACGGGCGGGCAGGTGGCGCGCCTTGATCTGGCGCGGCTGCGCCCCGGCGCGCAGTATCATTTTATCCACCGTGCCCGCCTGATCGAGATGCTGGCGGAAGGCGCGCGTGACGCAGGCGTGCAGATCCGTCTGCTGCAACAGATCGACAGTATCGATCTGAGCGGCGATCGTCCGCGTTTGCAAACCGCGCAAGGGGCCACCTATGAGGCCGATCTTTTGATCGGGGCGGATGGGCTGCATTCCAAGCTACGCGAGGCGCTGAACGGGCGGATCGCGCCGTTCTTCACCCATCAGGTAGCGTGGCGTGCGCTGATTCCCTGTGCGCCGGATGCGCCCAATGTGGTGCAGGTTTTCATGGGGGCCAAGCGCCATTTGGTCAGTTATCCACTGGGCGGGGGGCTGCGCAATATTGTCGCCGTCGAAGAGCGTCATTCCTGGGTCGAGGAGAGCTGGGCGCTTGAGGATGATCCGATCAACCTGCGTGTGGCGTTTGAGGATTTCTGCCCCACCGTCAAAGGCTGGCTGGAGCAAGTTGAGCAAGTGAACCTGTGGGGTCTGTTCCGCCACCCTGTGGCCGAGCATTGGTATGGCAAACACGCCGCTATTCTGGGCGATGCCGCGCATCCGACCTTACCGTTTCTGGCGCAGGGCGCGGTGATGGCGCTGGAAGATGCCTGGGTCTTGGCCGAGGCGCTGGCCACGCATGACAGCGATAAGGTCGCGTTTGCCGCTTATCAAGCGGCACGCCATGATCGCTGTGCGCGTATCGTCAACGCGGCGAGCAAAAATGCGCGTAATTATCACCTGACTGGCGTGCCCCGTACGGTTGGGCATCTGGCGATGCGCGCGGCGTCTCGCTTTACGCCTAAGAAACTGGTGGCTCGATTCGACTGGATCTATGAGCATGACGTCACAAACGGGGCCGGGGCGCGCCGCGGCTAACGCATGTCAGGACATCATGAATTGCTTGGCCAGTTTGAGCCCCTGACCCTGATAGTTTGACGCAATCCCTGCGCCGTAAAGCTGCGCGGGTTCTTGCGCCATGCGCTCATAGACAAGCCGTCCGACGACTTGCCCATGTTCCAGCGCGAACGGGGCCTCGTGACAGCGCACCTCCAGCACTCCGCGCGAGCCATGACCGCCCGCCAGACCATGCCCGAAACCGGGGTCGAAGAAGCCCGCGTAATGCACGCGAAACTCACCCACCATCGCCAGATAGGGCGCCATTTCGGCGGCGTGATCGGGCGGGATCGTGACGGCCTCACGCGAGACCAAGATATAGAACGCACCGGGGTCCAGAATGATGCGGCCGTCGCGCGTGCGCACCTCTTCCCAGAACTCTGAGGCGGGGTAATGCGCGATGCGATCAAGGTCGATCACCCCGGTATGGGGCTTGGCGCGATAGCCCACCAGATCGCCCTCACGCGGCTGCAAATCCACTGAGAAGCCCAGCCCGTGATCGATAACCGCCACGCCATCGACCAGCGGTTCTTGCTGATGCAGGATCTTCAGCTCGGCATCGCTGAGCGTGGCCTGCCCGGCGCGAAACCGAATCTGATTGAGCCGCATGCCGGGACGTACCAAAACGCTGAAGGAGCGCGGGCAAATTTCGGCATAGAGCGGGCCTTGATAACCCTCGGGGATTCGGTCGAACTCGACCCCTTCATCGGTGATCAGGCGCGTCAGCAGATCAAGCCGCCCGGTCGAGCTTTTGGCATTGGCCACAGCGGTCAGGCCCTCGGGCAGCGCAAGGCTTTCCATCAGCGGCACCAGATAGACGCAGCCCTTTTCCAGCACCGCGCCTGCGCTGAGATCCATGCGATGCATCTCAAATTCCGCGAGACGCGATTCGACGCGCGCGCCTTTGCCCGCAAGGAATGAGGCACGCACGCGATAGGCCACAGTGCCCAGACGCAAATCGAGGCTGGCGGGTTGGATCTGTTCGGATGTGATCGCGGGTTCGGCGGTGATCTCGCCGCGCGCGATCATTTCGCGCAGCATCGTGTCGGGCAAAACGCCGATGGTCATTGCTTGGCTCCTCGCGATACACAAATGCCCACCCCAGCGAAGGGGTGGGCATTTGTCGAATTGGTCGGGCTGGCGAGATTCGAACTCACGACCTTCCGTCCCCCAGACGGACGCGCTAACCAGGCTGCGCCACAGCCCGACGAGGGGCATATAGAGGCAACCGGGCGGGCTGTGCAAGACGTTATGCGAAGAAATTTTCTCGCCGCGTAAAAACCCATCTCCGCCACCGTTAAACGCCCGTATCGGGGGCGCTGTCAGGGGTGGGCTGGAGCGTTTGGCTCAATCGTGCCCGCAAGGCTTTGGCGCGCAGGGCCAACATGCGCAGATCGCGCAAATCCGCCGCGCTCAACCGGGATTTGTCGATCTTGGCAAGGCGCACGCCGAGGGCGGCGCGGCTGACATTCATCGCCACGGTGCGGGCGTCGAACGGTGCCTCGGACTCGGGTGTCGGGGCTGGCGTTAGATCGGGTGTTGAATCGGGCAGCACAGGTTTGGCCCGTTGTGCCGCTGGCGTGATCTGCAAGGAATGCACCGGGCGCATCGGCTCTGGCTCGGGCTCGACATCCAGCGCGATCGGGGCCTCTTCACCGCCCGCATCAAACAGCGAGGGCTGGGCGTCTCGCTCTTCGGGTGTGATTGGCGGCGCGGAGGGGAAGGGCGTGACAGAGGCACTTGCGCCAACATCTTCGGCCGTGTCTGCGGCTTGCGGCGCGTCGTCCGTGTCGCTTTGTGTCGCCTCAAAAAAGGCGGAGACATGGTGAACGCCCTCTTCGCGCAGCAATTGCTGCACGCTGCGAATCGTCATCCCGTCATCATGCAGCAGATGGCGAATCCCACCCAGCAGCGCGACATCGCCGGGGCGGTAATAGCGCCGCCCGCCGGCACGCTTGACCGGTTTCACCTGCGTGAATTTGCTTTCCCAGAACCGCAGCACATGGGTCGGCGTTTCCAACAGGTCGGAGACTTCGGAAATGGTTCTGAACGCGTCAGCGGATTTGCCCATCGGCCCGTCCGTTATTTCGCGTTGCCAGACGCCACCCGGTCTTTCATCAGATGCGAGGGGCGGAACGACAGCACCCGGCGCGGGCTGATCGGAACCTCTTCGCCGGTCTTGGGATTGCGCCCCATCCGTGGGGCCTTGTCGCGCACTGAAAATGTGCCAAACGAGCTGATCTTGACCGTCTCGCCGCGCACCAGCGCATCCGACATATGTTGCAGCACGCTTTCGACGAGCTGCGCGGATTCGTTGCGTGACAGGCCGACCTCGCGGAAGACCGCTTCGCTGAGATCCATACGCGTCAGAGTCTTGGACATATCGTTCCCCTGGGTCAACGGTTTTGCTCACAGTGACCGAAGGGAATTCCCGAGTCAATATCAAGGGCTTGTGGCGCGCTCTTGATGCGCGCCGCTTCGCCAATGCGCGCGCTTACCAGCGCAGCACGACCGAGCCCCAGGCCAGACCGCCCCCGATCGCCTCGGCGACGATCACCTGACCCTCGTGAATTTGACCGCGTTGACGTCCCACCGACAGGGCCAGCGGGATCGAGGCCGCCGAGGTATTGCCGTGATCGGCCACCGTGACCACGACGTGATCCATGCCCAGACCCATCTTTTCAGCGGTCGCCTTGATGATGCGCAGATTGGCCTGATGGGGCACGATCCAGTCGACATCTCCAGCCGTCATCCCGGCCTTTTCCAACGCGTTTTCAGCGGTTTGTGCCAATTTCACGACAGCGTGGCGAAACACTTGATTGCCCTGCATACGCAACACGCCAGCCGTCCCCGTGGTGGACACCCCGCCATCGACATAGAGCAACTCGCGATAGCGCCCGTCCGAATGCAGATCGGATGACAGAATCCCGCGATCTTCCTTGGTGCCGGTGCCCTGCGCCGCCTCAAGGATCAGCGCGCCCGCACCATCGCCAAACAGCACGCAGGTGCCACGATCTTCCCAATCCAGGATGCGCGAAAATGTCTCGGCACCGATGACCATCACCCGTTCGGCCTGACCCGACAGGATCAGCCCATTGGCGTTGGTCAGTGCAAAGATAAAGCCCGCGCAGACTGCTTGCACGTCATAGGCAAATCCGGTGGTGGAGCCGAGTCCCGCCTGCACCATCGTCGCAACGGCAGGAAAGGTGTGATCGGGGGTCGAGGTGGCGACGATGATCGCGTCGATCTGATCCACGCTCATGCCCGCATCATCCAGCGCGGCTTGGGCAGCCTTGATCGCAAGCTGCGAGGTGGTTTCCCCCTCGGCTGCAAAATGGCGCCGTTCAATCCCGGTGCGCGAACGAATCCAGTCATCCGTCGTGTCGAGCGTTGCCTCGAACTCGGCGTTCTCGACCACACGTTCGGGTAGATAATGGCCGACGCCCCGCACTACGGATCTGATCGTCATTGGCTGCTCTCGCTTATTTCCGACGCCTGTGCGTCTTGTGTTGCGCTATCTTGGCCCTCTGGCAGGGCCAAAGCAACCCGAGCCGCCAGTTTGGCACCAAACCCGGATTGCGCCAGTCGTGCCGCCAAAGAGATCGCGGCGGCAAATCCGGTCGCATCGGCAGAGCCGTGCGATTTCACCACCGTGCCATTGAGACCCAGAAATACACCGCCATTGGCGCGGCGCGGATCGACCTTGGCGCGCAGGCGTTTGAGCGCCCCCATCGCCAAAAGTGCGCCCAGCTTCGCCAGCAACGATGAGGTCAGCGCCTCACGCAGCAATTCGGAGACGAATTTTGCGGTGCCTTCGCCGGTTTTCAGCGCGATATTGCCGGTAAACCCATCGGTCACGATTACGTCAGCGCGATCGGCGGGCAGGTGATTGCCCTCCACGAAGCCGACAAATTCGAAGCCGCCCGCCTCTTGCGCGCGCCCCATCATTTCATAGGCTTCTTTCAGCTCGGCGCGGCCCTTATGCTCTTCGGTGCCGACATTGAGCAGCCCGACGCGCGGACGCGTCAGCCCCAGCGCGTTGCGCGCATAAGAGGTACCCATCAGCGCATAGGTCAGCAGATCGGGCGCATCTGCCTTAACATCGGCGCCCATATCCAGCATGACATTCCACCCCGCCGGCCCGCGCGAGGGCCAGAACGAGGCGATGGCCGGACGGTTCACGCCCTTGAGCTTGCGCAGCCGGATCATCGAAATCGCCATCAGCGCGCCGGTATTGCCGCAAGACACTGCGACATCGGCCTCATGCTCGCGCACCGACTCGATGGCGGACCACATCGAGGTATCCTTGCCCGAGCGCATGACCTGCGCGGGCTTGTCCTCCATCGTGACGGCGCGATCGGCATGACGCAGATCAACGCAGTCTTGCAGTGCGAATTTGGCGATCAACGGGCTCAGCGTGGCTTCGGGGCCGTGCACGATAAAGCGCAGGGCAGGGGTTTGACGTGCCGCAATCGCCACGCCTCCCAAAGTTGCCTCCGGTCCCAGATCCCCCCCCATCGCGTCGATGGAAATGACAACAGCGCCAGCATCTGCTGGCGCTTTGCCACGGGGGTTGGCCTGCGCTTGCGCGGCCGTATCGCTGAGGCCCGTCTGCTGCTGGTCTTGCGCGTTTGGCATGACGTGTGCGGCGCGGGTCAAGCGGGCTTACGCCGCGTCGTCGTCGAGATCGACCTCTTCGGTCATCGCAACGATCTCACGATCATCGTAATGGCCGCAGGACGCGCAGACGTGATGGGGACGCTTCAATTCACCACAGTTCGGGCATTCTGCCGGATTTGCAGCGACGAGAGAGTCGTGTGCGCGACGCATGTTGCGGCGGGAGCGCGTGACTCGGTTCTGAGGGACAGCCATGTCTCAACCTCGGATTATTGGGGCGGATAGGCCCGTGTGAGCGGCATTACTGCCTTGATTTTCCAGCGGTTTCGCGATCGGCGCGTAGGTCGCTCCGGATCCGAAATCAAACTTCGAACGAGGCCGGGAACATACTCGGTTTCTGTGGGTGCGCAAGCCCCTTTCTTGGGCTTTTTTTCACCCCCGCGCGCGACCCCTAGCACAAGGCCGAACCCGCGCGCATCGCCAGACCCGATCAGCCCTTTTTATCGCCCTCATCGCGGTTTTGCATCAGCGCACGCAGATTGGCGAACGGCTTGATCTGCTCTTCGCTCAGCGGTTCTGCGCCCGGTTCGGTGACACTCGCCGTGCTTAGGCTTGCGCCCGGCGCGCGTGGATACAGGGGCAGGGCCAGCTCCAACGCCTCCAGCGCCACGCCTGCCAGATTGACCGATGCCGGCAGCGGTTCGGTGCTGTCATCTTCGGGCATCTCGACCTCTTCCTCGCTTGGCATCTCCATATGGGCCAGATAGCGGCGTGTGACTTTCTCGTGGATTTTCGTGGTGACCGGAGCGAGCGAGATCACACATTCCTGAACCACCGTGGCGGACAGGGTTGCGCTGAGTTCCCAGTCGCTGCGCCCGTTGGGGCGCAATTCACCTTTGAGGCGCAGCGCCTCAACCCCCACGATATCGGCCCATTTGGCAATTGCCGCACGGGTCGGGGCATCGGCCACCAGATCAAAGCGCGTGATTTTGCGCGCGGGCAATTCGGCCAGACGCAGTGGATGGGACCAGATTGCCTCGGGGGCGTGCGGGTCGGATTGAGTCATCGTCGCACCTTTCTTTGGGGTCTTAAGTGCAGCAGCGGCGGTTGAGCGCTTGAGAGCGGCGCAGTCATGCTGTAAGCGTCGATAAAAGCCCGAAGACGCAGAGGCAAGAGGGTGTGCAGGTGGGGAACGGTTGGATGACGCGGAAGATAGCGCTGTTTGTGGCCTTGAGTATGGCCTTTTTGATGGGGGCATGCTCGCCTATCTATCGCAATCACGGCTATGTGCCGCTTGAGGAAAACCTCTCACAGATCACGGTTGGCAAAAGTACCCGCGACGATGTTGCGGCCGCCATCGGTCGTCCCAGCTCAACCGGACTGCTTGAAGGGTCTGGCTGGTATTACGTCGGTTCGCGCTGGAAAACAGTGACTTGGCACGCCCCCAAAGAGATCAAACGCGAAGTCGTGGCGATCTCGTTTACCAACAAGGGCGTCGTGAGCAATGTCGAACGCTTCGGTATGGAGAAGGGCGAAGTGGTGACGCTGTCGCGCCGTGTGACCGAAAGCAATGTCAAAGGCATCGGATTTATCCGTCAATTGATGGGCTCGATCGGGCGCGTCAGTGCCGGGCAGCTACTGGGCAAGAACTAACAGCGCTTTGCACGCCAAGCCGGTTGCTCTAGGCTGCGCGCTGTAATCAAGGCTGCGCGGGGGCGGCGATTGGACCTGTCCTTTTCCAAAGGCACTTTACGCGTGCGTCGGGCGCAAACTGCGGCCGACCTTGACGCGTTGCAGGCTTTGCGCGCGCAGGTGTTTCGCGCCGGGCGCTGTGATCAGGACCGTTTTGATGCGCGCGCCAGCCATGTGATGATCGAGGATGCCTCGGGCACATTGCTGGCAGGGTTTCGCCTGCTGCTGCTCGAAGATGTGGCCGCCTTGCAGGACTGCTATACCGCGCAAAGCTATGATGTGACGCCCTTGGCCCAGCTTGGAATGCCGATGTTGGAGCTTGGGCGATTTTGTGTGTGTCCCGGTCTGCGTGACCCCGATGTGCTGCGTCTTGGCTGGGCGGCGATCACCCGGCTGGCCGAGGCACGCGGCGTGCGGCTGCTCTTTGGTTGCACCTCATTTCCCGGCGCCGATTGGCACGCCCATCACGCGGCCTTCGCCCATCTCGCGCGCCACGCAGTTGGCCCCGTCGCACTGCGCCCCCTGCCGAAAGCCCCCGCACGCATCGCCCTGAGCGCAGCCCCCCCCGCTCAAACCGGGCCGCAGGATGGCCCCGTAGCCTTGCCGCCCTTGTTGCGCTCCTATCTCGGGATGGGGGGCTGGACCTCGGATCATGCGGTGATCGATCATGATTTGCAGACCTGTCACGTCTTTACTGCGCTGGAGCCTGCCAAAATTCCGCCGCCCCGGCTCAAGGCATTGCGCAATCTCTTGATGTAATCGGTGCGCGCCATTGACCTTTCGCGCGCGCCCCCTTAGCTGGCGCTCATGGCACGCGCACCCCTTCTTCAACTCTCCGATATCTCGCTGACCTTTGGCGGCAATCCTGTCTTTGACGGGCTCTCTATGATCGTTCAGCCGGGTGACCGGGTGGCGCTTGTGGGGCGCAATGGTTCTGGCAAATCCACCTTGATGAAGGTGATGGCCGGGCTGGTGCAGCCCGATAGCGGCGCACGCGTGGTCCCGCCCGGCGTGACGGTCGGCTATATGGAGCAAGAACCCGATCTGTCAGGTTTTGAGACTTTGGGCGAGTTTGCGGCCTCTGGCCTTGACCCGGCCGAATCCTACAAGGTCGAGATGGCGGCTGAGGGGCTGAAGTTCCTACCCGAAACCCCGGTTGCGACCGCATCGGGCGGGGAACGCCGCCGCGCCGCCTTGGCAAAATTGCTGGCCGAGTCGCCCGAACTGATGCTGCTCGATGAGCCCACCAACCACCTCGATATCGAGGCGATCGGCTGGCTTGAGCAACAGCTACGCGAAACCCGGCGCGCCTTTGTGCTGATTTCCCACGACCGCGCCTTCCTGCGCGCGCTCAGCCGCGCCACGCTGTGGATCGACCGAGGCCAGGTCAAACGCAACGAACAGGGATTCGAGGCGTTTGAGGATTGGCGCGAAAAGGTCTGGGCCGAGGAAGACGACGCCCGCCACAAGCTTAATCGCAAGATCAAGGCCGAGGCGAAATGGGCCGTCGAGGGCATCTCGGCGCGGCGCAAACGCAATCAGGGCCGGGTCCGCGCGCTGCAAGAGTTGCGCGCCGAACGTGCCGGTCAGATCAAACGCCAAGGCGTCGCCGCAATGGAATTTGACGCAGGTCCGCAATCGGGCAAGCGCGTGATCGAGGCCACGGGCCTGTGCAAATCCTTTGGCGACAAACAGATCGTGGCAGATTTCGATTTGCGCGTGCTGCGCGGGGATCGCGTGGCCTTTGTCGGCCCCAATGGCGTGGGCAAAACGACGTTGCTGAAAATGCTGACTGGCGAAATCGCGCCCGATTCTGGCACCGTAAAGCTGGGCACCAATCTGGATGTGGCGGTGTTTGATCAGGCGCGCGCCACGCTCAACCCCGAGCAGACGCTGTGGGACGGGCTGGTGAACGATCCTGACATGGCGGTAAAGGGCAATTCCGATCAGGTGATGGTGCGCGGCACGCCCAAACACGTTGTGGCCTATCTCAAGGACTTCCTGTTTGACGAACAACAAGCGCGCAGCCCCATTCGCGCGCTATCTGGCGGAGAACGCGCCCGCCTGTTGCTGGCGCGGATCATGGCGCGCCCCTCGAACCTGCTGATTCTGGATGAACCGACCAACGATCTGGATGTCGAAACGCTTGATCTGCTGCAAGATCTGCTGGGCGAGTATGATGGCACCGTGCTGCTGGTCAGCCACGATCGCGATTTCATCGACCGCGTGGCAAGCACCACGATCGTGATGGAAGGTGATGGCCGCGCGACTGTCTATGCGGGCGGCTGGAGCGATTATCAGACGCAAAAATCCCTGACTGCCGCCGCGTCTGCGCCCGAAAGCAAACCTGCCAGCACGTCCAAACCCGCGCCTGCTGCGCCAAAGCCCGCGAAATCCGCAGCGCTCAGCTTTACTGAACGCCATCGCCTTGACGCGCTGCCCGCCGAGATCGAACGCATCGAGGCCGAAATCGCCAAGCTGGAAACCTTTCTCGCCCAGCCCGATCTGTTCACAAAAGAACCCCTCAAGTTCAAAAAGGGCACCGAGGCGCTGCTTGAACGCCAACAGGCCCTCGCCGCCGCCGAAGAAGACTGGATGACTCTGGAGCAAAAGGCGCAAGACGCCTGATTGCGCTCGCGCTTATGGCTTTCATCTGGCACTAAATTCTCCGGGGGGTGGCGCAGCCAGCGGGGCAGCGCCCCTCACACGCGGCCATCGGGGGCGAACATGAGCAGTAAGACAGGTCCGCTCGCCGGGCTGCGGATCGTTGAAATCTCGGGCCTCGGCCCAACGCCTTTCGCCGCGATGTGTCTGGCGGATATGGGCGCGGATGTGATCCGTATTGCGCGCCCCGGCTCCAGCGGGCCAGAGGCTCATGTGTTGGGTCTCGCGGTCGATATCCTGGACCGCGGCCGCGATGTCATCGAACTTGATCTGAAATCAGATGAGGGCCGCGACACCGCGCGTGCCCTGATCCAGCGCGCAGATGCGCTGATCGAAGGAATGCGCCCGGGCGTGATGGAGCGTCTCGGGCTTGGCCCGCAAGACTTCCCCGATCATCCGGCTCTGGTTTACGGGCGCATGACCGGCTGGGGGCAAACGGGTCCGCTGGCGCACACGGCTGGCCATGACATCACCTATCTCGCGCTCAGCGGTGCGCTGCATGCGATTGGTCCCAGCGAGACACCCGCGATTCCGCTCAACCTGCTGGGGGATTTCGGCGGCGGCGGGATGTATCTGGCCTTCGGGATGCTCGCGGCCCTGCATCATGCGCGCGCCAGCGGTCAGGGACAGGTTGTGGATTGCGCGATCACCGATGGGGTGGCGCATTTGATGGCGATGATCACGGGCATGGCGGGGCAGGGCGCGTGGGTCGATCAGCGCTACGCCAATCTGCTCGATGGGGCGGCGCCGTTTTATACGACATATCTTTGTGCCTGCGGCGGGCATATTGCGGTCGGCGCACTTGAGCCGCAATTCTGGGCGCAACTGCTGGACGGGCTTGGGTTGCGTGCGCATGACCTGCCCAATCGCGACAATCGCGACACCTGGCCAGAACTGCGCGCCCAGATCGCTGCGCGATTCGCGACGCGCCCACGCGATGACTGGGCGGAGGTGTTTCGCGAAACCGATAGCTGTGCCGCCCCGGTGCTTTCGCTGGCCGAGGCGCGCGCCCATCCCCAAAACGCTGATCGTGCGAGCTATCTCATTCAAGACGGACCGGCCCAGCCCGCGCCCGCCCCGCGTCTTTCGGCAACACCGGGGCAAGCAGGCGGCGCGCCACAACGTCTAACCCCAAAACAGGCGCTTTCGCGCTGGCAGGGTTGAGAAAACCCCGGAATTTCCCTTGACAGTTGAGGGGCGATCCTCGATATGGGCACGACCCGGCGGGAAGGCTTCTTTCCGCCGGGACTCGTTTTTGCAACTCGTTCCCTAAGGAACGCGCAGTTCGACGGCGGGCCATCTGGCCCACGAAACCCCGGGAAACCGGGTGCCACAGGGCGCGGATGAATGAAAAGGAAAGACCCATGTTTGCGGTCCTCAAGACCGGTGGTAAGCAGTACAAAGTTCAGGCGGGCGATCTGCTCCGCGTGGAACTGCTCGCAGCCGAAGCTGGCGATAAAGTCCAGTTCAACGAGATTCTGATGGTCGGCGGCGACAAGCCCCAGCTCGGCACGCCGCTCGTGGCAGGTGCTGCGGTGCAAGCCGAAGTCATCGACAATATCAAGGCCGACAAGGTCATCACCTTTCACAAGCGCCGCCGGAAGCACTCCTCGCAGCGTACCCGTGGCCACCGTCAGCAACTGACGTTGCTGCGTGTGACCGATGTTCTCGCCACTGGCGCGGATAAATCGGGCGTGAAAGAGGCTGTCGGCACCGCGATCGCACGTCGCGCAGCCCATGGCACCAAAGGCGAGGCCGCTGTTACTGCCAAGCCCGCCGCCAAGAAATCTGCCCCCAAGGCCGAAGCGAAAGCTGCGCCCAAGGCGGAAGCTGCCGTGATGGAAGCCGATGATCTCAAAGTGATCACCGGTCTGGGCCCGGCTGCCGAGAAAAAGCTGAACGAAGCGGGTGTTACCACCTTCGCTCAACTCGCCGCGATTGATCCCGAAGCCTTTGAGGCCGTCAAGGTCAAGGCTGAATGGGTCGCTCAGGCGCAAGACCTCGCGAAATAAGGAGAGACAAGCATGGCACATAAAAAAGCAGGCGGTTCCTCCCGTAACGGGCGCGACTCTGCGGGTCGCCGCCTTGGCGTGAAAATGTTCGGTGGTCAGGATGCAATTTCTGGCAACATCATCGCGCGTCAGCGCGGCACCAAATGGTGGCCGGGCGAGGGCGTTGGTATGGGCAAGGACCACACCATCTTCGCCGTTTGCGAAGGCAAGGTTACCTTCCGCAAGGGCCTCAAGGGGCGCACCTTTATTTCGGTTCTCCCCGTACAGGAAGCCGCCGAGTAAGCCGAAAATCCCGGCATGACATTAAGGGGATCGGCTGCGAGGCCGGTCCCCTTTCCTTTATTTTTTGCTCTGCAACTTTGGGGCGAAAAGAGGGGCGAGGGGGTGAAACTGTCATCTCAGCGCCCTATTTCTAGTCTATCTGGTGTTTGGGAAAGAGGAGCCCGAGGGCCTAAGCGTTCGAGGAGGAACGCCAATGTATCAAGAAATGATTTCTACCCAACCGGTGATCGAGGCAGAGCGCTTTACGTTGCGCCCTCTGCGCCGCTCGGATGCGGGGCTGATTGCGTTTTACTGTGCGGATAAGCGCGTGGCCGAAGGCACGCGTGCGATTCCCCACCCGCTCCCCCCCGGCACTGCCGAAAATTTCGTCGCGCGCGCCCAAGCCGAGGACCGTGTCGAAGATGTCTGGGCGCTGGATGGGTCGGCCCATGGTCTCGCCGAACTGCTGGGCGTGGTTTCGCTGACCCGGCTTGAGGGCGGGCAGTCCGAGGTTGGCTATTGGGTCGGGCCAGGGTTTTGGAATACCGGCATCGCCTCGCAAGCCGTTGCCGCTCTGGTACAGGCAAATCCGCATAAGGCGCGCACACTGTTTGCCGAAGTGTTTCAAGATGATCCGGCCTCGGCGCGGGTGCTGACCAATTGCGGCTTTGATTACCTCGGCGATGCGGAAAGCTGGTCTTTGGCGCGCGGGCGCCATGTGCCGACCTGGACTTATTTGCGCAAAATGTGAGGCGCATTTTGAAGGCGTGTTGGGGAGGGACGGCCCTCCCCAAACCCCACCCGCCGGAGGGGCGCTGCCCCGTCCGGACCTCCCCGGAGTATTTTTGGCTAGATGAAATGGTCGATTTTCATTCATCTAGCACGAAATACTCCGGGGGTGTGGGGGCCGCGCCCCCACGCAACGCTTGATCTGCGCGCTTGGGCGGCGTATCCCCGCGCCTTAGCCAGAGCCAAGGGTCACACTGATGAAATTTCTAGATCTCGCCAAAGTTTATATTCGCTCGGGCGGCGGTGGTGCGGGCTGTGTCTCGTTCCGGCGCGAGAAATATATTGAATTTGGGGGTCCCGATGGGGGCGACGGCGGCAAAGGGGGCTCGGTTTGGATCGAGGCGGTTGACGGGCTCAACACGCTGATCGATTTTCGCTATCAGCAGCACTTCTTTGCCAAGACCGGTCAACATGGGATGGGCAGCCAGCGCACCGGCAAGGATGGCGCGGATGTTGTGCTGAAAGTGCCAGTGGGCACCGAGATTCTGGATGAAGACGAAGAGACCCTGATCGCGGATATGACCGAGGTCGGACAGCGCGTGCTACTGGCCAAGGGGGGCAATGGCGGCTGGGGGAACCTGCATTTCAAATCCTCGACCAACCGCGCTCCGCAACGGGCCAATCCGGGTCAAGAGGGGGTGGAGCGCACGATCTGGCTGCGCCTCAAACTGATCGCGGATGCGGGATTGCTGGGCATGCCCAATGCGGGAAAATCGACCTTTCTGGCCTCTGTGTCCAACGCCAAACCCAAGATCGCGGATTATCCCTTTACCACTTTGGTGCCCAACCTGGGCGTCGTCGGTGTGGATGGGCGCGAATTTGTCATCGCCGATATTCCCGGTCTGATCGAGGGCGCGTCCGAGGGGCGCGGCTTGGGCGATCAGTTCCTTGGCCATGTCGAGCGCTGCTCGGTCTTGTTGCATCTGGTGGATGGCACGTCCGAAACGGTAGCGCAGGATTGGCGCACGATCACGGATGAATTGGCCGCCTATTCGCCCGAGTTGGCTGATCGTCCGCGCGTGACGGTTCTCAACAAAATTGACGCGCTTGATCCCGATACCCGCGCCGAGCGGCTGGCCGCGCTGCAGGCGGAAACGGGAGGGCGTGTCATGGAGATGTCGGGCGTGTCCAAAGAGGGCGTGGAGCAAGTCTTGCGCGCGCTCTGGGCGCAGATCGCGGCGGCCAAGCCCAGTGCACATGAGGACACGCCTTGGAGACCCTGACGCTGCCTAATCTCAGCTGCGCCAAGCGGCTTGTCGTCAAGATCGGATCGGCCTTGCTGGTCGATCAGGACGGCCTGCGCGAGGGGTGGTTACAGGGCCTCGCCAAAGACGTGGCGGAATTGCGCGCGCGCGGCACCGGGGTGGTGATCGTGTCATCTGGCTCGATTGCGCTGGGGCGGCGGGTGCTGGGGCTGGGGACGGGGGCATTGCCGCTCGAGCAAAGTCAGGCCGCGGCAGCGGTCGGGCAAATTCGGCTGGCGCGCGCCTATGAACAGGCGCTTGGGCCCCATGGCGTGATCACGGCGCAGGTCTTGGTGACGCTGGAGGATACCGCAGATCGGCGGCGCTATCTGAATGCGCGCGCCACGCTTGAAACCTTGATGAGCCTTGGCACGGTGCCGATCGTGAATGAAAACGACACGGTCGCCACCGATGAAATCCGCTTTGGCGATAATGACCGTCTGGCGGCGCAGATTGCGGTGACGATTGGGGCCGATCAGCTGGTGCTGCTCTCGGATGTGGACGGGCTTTACACCGCCAATCCGAAAACCGATTCCAGCGCGCGCCATTTGCCCGTGATCGCCCATATCACCCCTGAGATCGAGGCGATGGCGGGCGATCCGGTGTCGGGCCTCTCCAAGGGCGGGATGAAAACCAAACTCATGGCGGCAAAGACGGCCGTTGCGGCGGGCTGTGCGCTGGCGATTGGCGAGGGCTTTGTCGAGCGCCCGCTGTCTGCGCTGCAATCGGGGGCGCGCAGCACTTGGTTCCTGCCCGAGGGGGATCCGCAGGCGGCGCGCAAACGCTGGATCGGCGCGATGAAGTCGCGCGGCGAGTTGTTTGTCGATGCGGGCGCGGTCGCGGCGCTGCATTCGGGCAAATCGCTATTGCCTGCCGGGGTGACCAAGATCGTTGGGCGTTTCGGGCGCGGGGAACCAGTGACCATAGCAGGGCCTGACCGGGCGATTTTGGGCAAGGGGCTGGTACGTTATACTGCAGAAGAGGCGCGCCAGATTGCGGGCCATCGCTCGGGCGAGATCGAGGCGATTCTGGGCTCTCCGGCGCGCGCGGCGCTGATTCATCGCGACGATATGGTCGTGGGCTAAGCGCGCCGCGATTGTGGTGACGGCGCTGTCTCCGAAGCGTGATTTCTGCACATATTTGGCGTGATCTCTCGCGTTGCGCTAAGGCAATGACGCGCTTGGAAAATCCTTCGACTCAGGGCGCGGCCATGCGCCTACACGCGGGTTCTGGGGCGGATAAATCACGGCGAATTCATCGCCGACGCTTCCGTCGATCACGCGCCTTCAACTGATTGGAATAGAACGATTTTATCGGCTGACCGCGCTTTGGGCGCAGGCTATATCAGCGTGTGAAGCCGAGGGGCTGTCGGATGGCGAAAACGCCAGAGACGCGACAGACCAGGACGGTTTCTCAACTTCGCCCCGCGACATCCGGGGGCGTTCAATGGAGCAAAATATGCGTTCCTTCATTCTTCCCGTAGCCGTCGGTCTTGCGCTTGCCACCAGTTCCGTTGCGATGGCAGCCAGCTCGAAAATGGTTGATGGCACGATCAAGTCGATCGACATGAAAACCCATAGCGTCACGATGGCGGATGGCACCAGCTACATGGCTGGCAAGCATGTCAATCTGAAGCGGCTGAAACTGGGCGAGAAAGTCGCTGTGACCGTTGGGCACAAGGGCAAGACCCTTGAGGCGTTGAAAATCGCGCCCGCCAAAAGCTGATTTCCCCACCGGAATTGGAAAACGGAGGCCCCTCGGCCTCCGTTTTTTTGGTGTGCGATCAAGAGGCGATGCGATCTAAGATGCGCGCCCAGGACCGAATGCCTTTGTGGAAGCTGTTCACATCATATTTCTCGTTTGGCGAGTGGATAGCGTCATCGTCATTGGCGAATCCGATCAGCATCGCGTCCATCCCAAGGATCGACTTGAAGTAATAGGCAATCGGGATCGAGCCGCCCATGCCGGTGATCACGGCCTCGCGGTTCCACTCCTCTGACAGCGCCTGACGGGCCTGCTCGAATTCAGGGCGGTCGGTGTTCATCACCGCAGCCGGCGCACCATCAAGATCATTGTCCCACGTGATCTTGGCGTCAGTGGGTAGGCGGGCTTCGACATGGGCGCGCAGCACTTTGCGCACATGATCGGGGTCCATATCGCCCACAAGACGGCAGGTGATTTTGCAATGTGCCTCAGCCGGAATCACGGTTTTCGACCCCGCGCCCTGATAGCCGCCCCAAAGCCCGTTGATTTCCAACGTCGGGCGCGCCCATTGCTGTTCCAGCGCGGAATATCCCGCCTCGCCATGGGCCTTTGTCATGCCGACGCTGGACAAATACTCATGCTCGTCAAAGCCGCAGGTCTTCCACGCTTCAAGCTGCTCGGGCGCAACTTCGTGCACGCCGTCATAAAACCCTTCAACCGCGACACGACCTTGATCGTCATGGAAGCTGGCGATGATCTTGGAAATTTCGCGCAGCGGGTTGAGCGCGGGGCCACCGTAATGGCCCGAATGCAGATCGATGCGCGGCCCGCGCAGGGTGAATTCATCCTTGAGCATTCCGCGCAACTGACCCGCAATCGAGGGCACGCCGGGCGAGACCATCGAGGTGTCACAGATCAGCGCCAGATCGCAGGTCAACTCTTCGGCATTTTCTTTCATGAACGGGATCAGCGAGGGCGAGCCTGATTCCTCTTCGCCCTCAAGGAAGATCGTCAGATTGCCGGGCAGGGTGCCATTCACCGCCTTATAGGCACGGCAGGCTTCGATGAAGGTCATCAACTGTCCCTTGTCATCGGATGCCCCACGCCCCCGGATCACCCGGCCATTTGGGGTGTCCTGAATTTCGGGCTCAAACGGGGGGGTGTTCCACAGCTCCAGCGGGTCAACGGGCTGCACGTCATAGTGGCCATAAAACAGCAGGCGCGGGCCCTCGCCACGGTGATGCGCCACCACCATCGGATGCCCGGTGGTTGGCCGCAAGCTTGCCTCAAAGCCCAGCGAATTCAATTCGTTCACCAGCCAGTCCGCAGCGTCCTTCGTTTCGGATTTATACGCGGGATCGGTCGAGATAGAGCGAATTCGCAGCAGCTCAAACAGCCGCGTCATTGCGGGTTCCAGACCGGTATCGATTTCAGTTAGCACGTCGTTCAGACCCATTCGGACCTCCTTTATTTTGCCATAGCGTAAGGCGCGGCGCGGCACTGTCCAGTGCGGCTGACATCCAGCTGCGACAAATTGTGAAAAATGAATGTTTGCTTTTTGCGTATCTTTTAGACATTTTTGCCCCTCGGGAGAGGAATTTGACATCAGTCAAAGTAACGCTTGTTTAGTCCGACTAGGGCTAACCCCAGCGAACGGAATAGCAAGGGATGCGCAAGATGGATTATGACAACGCACTCGATCAGGCGATTGGGAAACTGCACGCCGAGGGTCGCTATCGTGTGTTTATTGATATCGAGCGAGAGAAGGGCGCATTTCCCAAGGCGGTCTGGACGCGCGAAGATGGCACCAAGAAAGACATTACCATCTGGTGTGGCAACGACTATCTGGGCATGGGCCAGCATCCCGTCGTTCTGTCGGCCATGCATGAGGCGCTTGACGCCACTGGCGCTGGCTCGGGCGGCACGCGTAACATTTCTGGCACCACGGTCTATCACAACCGTCTGGAAGCCGAGATTGCTGACCTGCATCACAAAGAGTCGGCATTGGTGTTCTCCTCGGCCTATATCGCCAATGACGCGACGCTCTCGACGCTGCCCAAGCTGTTTCCCGGTCTGATTATCTATTCGGACGAGCTCAACCACGCCTCGATGATCGAGGGGATCAAGCGCAATGGTGGCTCCAAGCGGATCTTCCGCCACAATGACGTGGCGCATCTGCGCGAATTGCTGGCCGCCGATGACCCGGCCGCTCCCAAGCTGATCGCGTTTGAATCGGTCTATTCGATGGATGGCGATTTCGGGCCGATTTCCGAGATTTGTGATCTGGCCGAGGAATTCGGCGCGCTGACCTATCTGGATGAGGTCCATGCGGTGGGCATGTATGGCGCGCGCGGTGCCGGTATTGCCGAGCAGTTGGGCGAGATGGATCGCATCGATATTTTCAACGGCACGCTGGGCAAGGCCTTTGGCGTGTTTGGCGGCTATATCGCGACCAGCGCCAAGATGGTGGATGCGGTGCGCTCCTATGCGCCGGGCTTCATTTTTACCACCTCAATCCCGCCGGCCATTGCTGCGGGCGCTGCGGCCTCGATCGCGTTCCTCAAGACCGCAGGTGGGCAAGAACTGCGCGATATGCAGCAGCTTCACGCCAAAGTGCTGAAAATGCGTCTCAAAGCGATGGGTATGCCGATCATTGATCATGGCAGCCATATCGTGCCAGTGATCATTGGCGATCCCAAACATACCAAGGCGCTGTCAGATATGCTGCTGGAGGAATTCGGCGTCTATGTGCAGCCGATCAACTTCCCCACAGTGCCACGCGGGACCGAGCGTTTGCGCTTTACCCCCTCGCCGGTGCACGACCTTGGGATGATCGACGGATTGGTCAAGGGCATCGATAAACTCTGGTCGCACTGTGAGCTAAATCGCGCCGAAGCCTCAGCTTAACCGATTTCTGCGCGTGCGCGGCTCTCTTGCTTGTGATAGGTCTTTCCTAATCGAAATGGCTATACGCCGCGAATCGAGACGGGCAGAAACTTGAGGCAGGGACGGGCAGCATGATCGGGCGAAGGGCCACACCTTCGACGCAGGACGGTGATAAGCCGAAAGGCTTTGATGATTTTGAACTGCGTTTGGGCGATGTAATGCGAGGCGAGCGTGCGACGCTGGCCAAGTCTTTGCTGGATGTGCAGCGCGAGTTGCGCATCAAGGCCGCCTATATCGCCGCCATCGAAAGCTGTGATGTTGAGGCGTTCGATACGCCCTCGTTTATCGCAGGCTATGTTCGCTCCTACGCCCGCTATCTTGGTCTTGATCCGGAATGGGCGTTCCAACGCTTTTCCGCAGAATCGGGCTATGAGCCGATCCATGGCATGGCTGCCGCAGCCTCTGGCCCCAAACCGCAGCGCCACCCGACCGATGTGGCGCATGCGCTGGCCAATCCTAACGCCACCTTCATTCCCAAGAAAAAGGCCTTTTGGGCCCATGTCGAACCACGTGCCGTGGGCTCGCTTTTGGTGCTGGCACTGATCGCGGGTGGCATTGGTTATGGCGGCTGGACCGTCTTGCAAGAGGTGCAGCGCGTGCAGCTGTCCCCGGTCGATCAGGCCCCTGGGGTGGTTGCCGATCTTGATCCGCTTGATTCGGTGACGCAGGACACGCAGCTTGCGCAGAACGACACATTGCCCAACATGCCAAAACCCGAGGCGAGCGACCGCATCTATCGCCCCGTAGCGCTTGACGCGCCGGTGCTGATTTCGCGCGATGGTCCGATTGCCTCGATCGACCCCAATGCCAAAGATGGCAGCGTGCTACATCACGCGGCAGGGGCGATTGCCCCCGATCTGACACCAAATATCATTGGCGGCGATCCGACCCAATTTGCCAGCGCGACGGGTAACAAAAGCAGCATTCAATCGGCGGTGGCCAAGGCGCTTGGGGCCGATGCGCCGGAAGTCGTCGTGATGGCGGTGCGCCCGTCCTGGGTGCGCATCAAATCTGCCGATGGCGCAACGATCTTTGAGAAGGTCATGGATGCGGGCGAGCGGTTTGTGCTGCCCAAGCTGGCCGAAGCGCCCAGCATGCGCACGGGCGAATCCGGCGCGATCTATTTTGCCGTTAACGGCGTGACCCATGGCCCGGTTGGCAAGCGCGGCGAGGTGACCAAGAATATCACCCTCTCGCCGAGCAATCTGGATGACAGCTATCCGGTCGCCGATCTTGGCCAAGACAAGGATCTGGCCAAGATGATCGCCGTGGCCGATGCTGGCCCGGTTGGCGCTCAGCCCGACGCTGCACAGCAGTAACTAGCCGCTCACAATTGGGGTCCAGACGTTGCGTCCGCGCAGGGCTTGGCCTATGTCTAGGGCGAAATCCGCGAAGGAGGGGGCGATGTCTCTCAACCCGGTGCGCCCGTGGCGCAATATCTACCGCCGTAAATCCCGTCAGATCATGGTTGGCAACGTGCCCGTGGGGGGCGATGCGCCGATCTCGGTGCAGACGATGACCAATACCGATAGCTCGGATGTGCGCGCGACGCTCGATCAAATCCTGCGCTGCGTTGATGTGGGCGCTGATATCGTGCGCGTCTCGACGCCAGATGAATCCAGCACTCGTGCGCTGCGCGAGATTTGCCGCGAGAGCCCAGTTCCGATCGTGGCTGACATCCATTTCCACTACAAACGCGCGATTGAGGCCGCCGAGGCAGGCGCGGCCTGTCTGCGCATCAATCCGGGCAATATCGGCGATGCCAGCCGCGTGCGCGAGGTGGTGAAGGCGGCCAAGGATCACGGCTGTTCGATCCGCATCGGCGTGAATGCCGGTAGCCTGGAAAAGCACTTGTTGGAAAAATACGGCGAGCCATGCCCCGAAGCGATGGTAGAAAGCGGCCTAGATCATATCAAGCTTCTGGAAGATAACGATTTTCACGAGTTCAAGATCTCGGTGAAAGCCTCGGATGTGTTCCTTGCCGCTGCCGCCTATCAAGGTCTGGCCGAGGCGACCGACGCGCCGATCCACCTTGGCATTACCGAGGCAGGCGGGTTGGTCTCGGGCACTGTGAAATCGGCGATTGGTCTTGGCAATCTGCTGTGGATGGGCATTGGCGACACGCTGCGCGTTTCCCTGTCCGCCGATCCGGTTGAAGAGGTTAAAGTCGGATTCGAGATTCTGAAATCGCTTGGCCTGCGTACCCGTGGCGTGCAGATCATCTCGTGCCCGTCTTGCGCGCGTCAGGGTTTTGATGTGATCAAGACCGTCGAGGCGCTTGAGCAACGTCTGGAGCACATCAAGCAACCGATGAGCCTGTCGATCATTGGCTGCGTGGTGAATGGTCCGGGTGAGGCGCTGATGACCGATATGGGCTTCACCGGGGGCGGGGCTGGCTCGGGGATGGTCTATCTCGCGGGCAAACAAAGCCACAAGCTGTCCAACGACCAGATGATTGAACATATCGTCGAACTGGTCGAAAAACGCGCCGCCGAGTTAGACGCCGCGCAGGATGCGGCCGAGTAGGGCGCACGAAAAAACCGCAGACCCTTGGGCCAGCGGATTCTGATCTGGCATCCGGGGGGCGTGGCCCCCCGTTTTCATGCCGCGCTTATTTGGCGGCTTTTGCCTTGCGCTCTTCGGCCACGATCTGCGCCATCGCCGCTTCGGGCGCATAGCCGCGCAGCAACTGTTCGCCGATCACGAAGGCCGGCGTGCCCGAAATCGCCATGCGCTGCGCAAGTTGGTAATTGGCGCGCAGCACGGCGCTAACCGGTTCTTCGTTCATCCGCTTCAGGATCGGATCGGCATCAAGACCCTGATCCTTGGCCAGTTTTACAAGGCTTTCCACGGTGATATTGCCGCGAAATGCCATCAGCGCGTTGTGCACCTTTTCGTAAGCTGCATCGCCATTAATCTGCTGCACCGCCACTGCAAAGCGCGAGCCCAATTCGGATTGCTGCCCTAGGATCGGGAACTCTTTGATAATAAACTTGATTTTCTCGTCATGCGTCAGCAGATCATTGACCTCACTAAACGCTTTTTTGCAGTAGGTGCATTTGTAATCGGTGAATTCCACGATGGTGATATCGCCATTCGGATTGCCGCCAACCCAGCTATAGCCGTCGTTGAAAATGTCCTTGGAGTTGGTCGCGATCAACTGCGCATCATTATCTGCCTGCTCGGCGCGCTGTTTGGTTTCCAGCTCGTTGATCGCCTCGACCAGAACCTGCGGATTCGCCATCAAATAGTCACGCACCGCATCGCCGAACTGCGCTTTTTGGGGATCGGACATCTTTGAAAAATCAAAGTCCTGCGCAGGGGCGGCGCTGGCAAGCGCTGCAAAGGCCGTGGCGGCCAAAAGGGTGCGAAGCATCGGGCGTTTCCTTTGTTCGGTGCTATTGGGCGTCAAACTGGCCTTTTGCGGGTCTGGGTTCAAGGGTTAGTGACAGCGACGGGACGCCACAGCGCATTGACGGGGCGCGGCGCAGGGCCTAACCCGCCCCGGTTGGTCACAAAGTCGGGAGAAGCAATCATGCGCCGGTCGAAACGCGGACAGGTCGAGCCGTTTCTTGCAATGGATGTGATGCGGCTGGCGGCTGAGGCCGAAGCTGCAGGGCGCGACATTGTGCATATGGAGGTCGGTCAGCCCGCTACGCCCGCACCGGCCGCCGCGCGTCGACGTTTGGCGCAGGCGCTGGAACAAGAGGCGATGGGCTACACCGTGGCGCTTGGCCTGCCAGAGCTGCGTGCGGGGATCGCGGCGCTGTATAAGCGTTGGTATGGGCTTGATCTGGATCCGGCGCGGGTGGTGATCACCTCGGGTTCGTCGGGGGCGTTTTTGCTGGCGTTTACGGCGCTGTTTGATGCGGGCGACAAGGTAGGGCTGGGCGCGCCGGGCTATCCCAGCTATCGCCAGATCCTCAAGGGGCTGTCGATTGAACCGGTGAGCATCCCGACCGAGGTGCAAAACCGCTATCAGCCCACGCCAAGCGAAATACCCGACGATCTGGCCGGGCTGATCGTGGCCTCGCCGGGTAACCCGTCAGGCACGATGTTGGGCGCGGATGAATTGGCGGCGCTGATGACCCATTGCGCCGCGCGCAACATCGCATTCGTGTCCGATGAGATCTATCACGGGCTACAATATGACGCCCGCGCGGTCTCGGCGCTGGAAATTTCCGACGAAGTGTTCGTGATCAACAGTTTCTCGAAATATTTCTCGATGACGGGCTGGCGCGTGGGCTGGATGGTCGTGCCGCAAAGCCATCTGCGCACCGTTGAACGGCTTGCCCAGCATATGTTTATCTGTGCGCCCCATGCCTCACAGATTGCCGCGCTTGGGGCGCTCGAAAGCCTTGACGAGCTAGAGCAGAACCGCGCCGCCTATGCGCAAAATCGTGCGATGATGCTAGAGGAATTGCCCAAGATGGGGTTCTCGCGCATCGCGCCGCCCGATGGGGCGTTTTACATCTATGCCGATGTGTCCGCGCTGACCGATGACAGCGCCGTTTTTGCCGCTGAGATCTTGGAAAAAGCAGGCGTCGCGGTCACGCCGGGGATGGATTTTGACGCCGAGCGGGGGGCGGGCACGATCCGGCTGTCCTATGCCCAAGCGCCCGAGCGGATCGCCGAAGGGTTGAAACGTCTGGCGGTGTTCATGGCCGCGCGCTGAGGCTTTGCCCCGCGCGCGCCGCCTCGTTATAGTAGCGCGCAAAAGGCGGGGCGGCAGGCATGATCAGGCATATTCTTATTCTTCTCGCGGCGGTTTTCGCGCTTGCGGGTCCGAGCTTTGCGCAAACGCCTGCGCCGGGGCTGTCGGCGCTGGCGCAGTTGGACCCTGCACGCTCTTCGATCCATCAGGGCGGCGGGCAGACCGATATTGCGCTTGGGATCAGCCAGCCAGTGCCCTATCGCGCCTATCTGTTGGCCGATCCTTACCGGCTGGTGGTCGATTTTCGCGAAGTGAATTTTACCGGCCATGATCCACGCGCGCTACTGGGCAAGGTCAGCACCATCACCGATCTGCGCTGGGGCGCGTTTCGCCCCGGCTGGTCGCGCATGGTCGCGGAATTGTCGCGCCCGATGGTGCTGGTCTCGGCCGAGGAACGCAGCGGCGACACGCCGCAAATTCGTCTTTCGCTGCGCGCGGTCCCGGCGGCGGATTTCAAGGCCAAGCAGGGCGCAGCAGACAGCGCGCTTTGGGGCTTGCCCCAGCCCGCCGAGGTTGCCACCCCTCATCGCCGTCAGGATGGGTCACGACCGCTGAAAATCGTGCTTGATCCCGGTCACGGCGGTCTTGATCCGGGCGCGCAGGATGGGGGCCTGCGTGAGGCCGATATCGTTCTGGGGTTTGCGCGCCAATTGCGTGACAAGCTGCGCCGCGCGGGGATGACGGTGGTGATGACGCGCGATCAGGATGTGTTCGTGCCGCTGGAAACGCGCGTCACGGTGGCGCGTGCGACGGGGGCGGATCTGTTCATTTCGCTACATGCAGATTCGATTGCCGAGGGGGTCGCGACGGGGGCCACGATTTACCGCCTCGCCGATCACGCCGAGGATGAGGCCACGCGCAAACTGGTCGCACGCCATGATCGCGACGATATTCTGGCGGGCGTCGATCTGGAGGGGCAGGGCGATCAGGTGGCCCATATCCTTGTCGATCTGGCCCGGCGCGAGACCCAGCCGCGCTCGGTGCGCGTGGCGCAGGTCTTGGCGGGCGCGATCAAGACCGAGGGGCTCAAGATGCACAAACATCCCGTGCAGGGTGCAAATTTCTCGGTTCTGAAATCGCCCGATATTCCGTCGGTCCTGATTGAGCTGGGGTTTTTGTCCTCGGCGGCAGATCGCAAGCGTCTGCGTGATCCCGATTGGCGCGCGCGCATGGTGGATGCGATCACGCGCGGGGTGTTGGCCTGGGCGCAATCTGATGCCGCCGAGGCGAAATTGTTACGCCAATAGCGGCGCAAAACGCGGCGTGACGCGCGGTCATCCGCGCATGCCGCAAAGATTTGAACGTAGCGCCACTTCCCGATTGCGTGATGGCGCATTACTTTGACCCTCACGTAATCGCGATGTATAGGCAGGGCAAACCGGGGCGATCGGCGCCCCTTGCGAGGGATATCTCTTGGTCCGATTCATTCTTAGCTCCATTGGTGGCGTGTTTTCCTGGGTTGTGACCGGGCTGGTTTTTGCTGCCCTCACAATCGGGGCGATCTTTTGGATCTATTCCCGCGATCTGCCCAGCACCGACCAGTTGGCGCAATACCGCCCCAAGACGATCTCGCGCATTTACAACGGCAATGGCCGCCTGATCGACGAATTCGCCGAGCAGCGCCGCCTGTTCGTGCCCAGCCAAGATATTCCCGATCTGGTCAAAGGCGCGTTCATTTCGGCCGAGGATAAGAATTTCTACTATCACTCTGGTTTTGATCCGCTCGGCATCGCCTCGGCGGTGATTACGGCGGTGAAGACGGGCGGGCGTGATGTGCGCGGTGCCTCGACGATCACGCAACAGCTCACCAAGAACCTGCTGCTGTCTTCAGATCGCAAGATTGAGCGCAAGATCAAAGAACTGATCCTGTCCTCGCGCATCGAGCAGGTCCTGAGCAAGGATCGCATTCTCGAACTGTATCTCAACGAAATTTATCTGGGTCAGAACTCTTACGGGGTGGCGGCTGCGGCGCAGACTTATTTCGACAAGACCCTGTCGCAATTGACGCCCGGCGAGGCGGCCTATCTGGCGGCTCTGCCCAAGGCCCCTGCGGCGCTGCACCCGGTGCGTGATTTGCAAAAGGCCACACTGCGGCGCAACTATGTGCTGCGCCGGATGTATGAGGATGGCCGGATCGACAAGGCCATGCTGGATAAAGAACAGGCCTCGCCGCTCAAGTCTGTGCAAAATGGCGACTACCCGCCGTTTCGCGAGCAACTTCCACCGCGCGACTACTTCACCGATGAAATTCGCCGCCAGTTGTCGAAAAGCTTTGGGCGCGAGGAATTTTTCGGCGGCGGTCTGACGATCCGCGCGACAGTGAACCCCGATTTGCAGGCCCTTGCGGGCAAGGCGTTGCAGCGCGCGCTTGAAGATTATGATCGCGGCCTTGGTATCTGGCGCGGCACGGGCGCAAAGATCGCGCAAGACAAGCTGGGCGATGAAGCCGCGTGGCGCGCCGCTTTGGCCGATGTGCCCACCGTTAAAGCGCCCCGCGATGTTGCCGGCTGGCATCCTGCGGTTGTTCTGGGCTTTGAGGGCAATTCTGCGCGCATCGGGATCGAAGGCATCAAAGAAGACGCAGACGGCCACTGGATTCCGCCCGAAGATGTCACTTGGGCACGCAAATTGAACGCGGATGGCAAGCTGGGTCCGCGCGCGAAAAAGGCGCAAGATCTGCTGGAAACCGGCGATGTCGTCGAAGTGCGCGCAATGACCAAAGACAGTGACGGCTCGTTCATTCGCTGGACGCTGCGCCAAGTGCCCAAGGTCGAGGGCGCGTTCATGGCGATGGATGTGAATACCGGACGCGTGCTGGCGATGCAGGGCGGGTTCTCGTATCAGTCTTCGGTGTTTAACCGCGCCACGCAGGCCGAACGCCAGCCGGGATCAAACTTCAAACCCTTCGTCTATGCGGCTGCTCTTGATAGCGGCTTCTCGCCCGAGACGATCGTGATTGACGCCCCGATCGAGGTGAACACGCCGCAGGGGATGTGGCGCCCGAAAAACGCCTCGAACCGCTATTACGGCCCCACGCCGATGCGCACCGGGCTGGAACACTCGCGCAACCTGATGACGATTCGCATCGCGCAGGAAATCGGCATGGATACGATTGCCGCCTATGCCGAAAAATTTGGCGTTTATGACGATATGCGCGAATTCTTGGCCAATGCTTTGGGCGCGCAGGAAACCACGATGTTCCGTCTGATCTCGGCCTATGCGATGTTTGCCAATGGCGGCGAACGGGTGGAACCGACCTTGGTCGACCGGGTGCAAGACCGCTACGGGCGCACGATTTATCGCCATGACACGCGCACCTGCGATACCTGCGATGATCCGAACCTCCCCGAGGGGCGCGGACCGCAGATCACCAGCCATCGCGAACAGATCATCGACCCGATCACCGCCTATCAGATGATCTCGCTGATGCAGGGTGTGATCAAACGCGGCTCTGGCAAGGGCGTGAACTTGCCGGTGCCGGTCGCCGGCAAGACGGGCACCACGAATGACGCCAAAGATGTTTGGTTCACCGGCTTTACATCCAACATCGTGGCCTCGTGCTACATGGGCTATGACAACCCGCGCTCGCTTGGGGCGCATGCCTATGGCGGCACGCTGTGTGTGCCGGTGTTCAACGAGTTCATGAAAGAGGCGGTCAAGGATTTCGGCGGCACCAATTTCAAGGTTCCCCCGGGGGGCACTTGGGTGAAGTTCAATCGCTACACCGGCGAGCGCTTGTCAGACAGCGCAACGGGTGAGTTCGTGCAGGCCGAATATCTGCGCCCCGGGCAGGATATGTCGGGGCTGGGCGCACTGGTTGTGGATGGCGGGTTTGGCATGGGCGTGAACCTGCCGCTCTTTGCCCCGGGCCAAAGCGAAGAGGCAAGCCAGACCATCACCACTTCGACGGGCAAGACCAAGGTCATTCCGAAAAAGGCCGATTTCGGCACGCTGAGCGCGGGCGGGCTGTATTAAGCCGCGACAGCGCGCGAAAAGGGGACTGCGCGAAATGCCCATATTCGTTATGGCGTTCGACCCTTCGTGTTGACGCTGTTAGCGAGGCGATGTGGATCACGGTGTTCGCGCTGATGATCGGTGGGAGCCTGCACTATGGCAAACGCCGCGGAGCGCAGATTCGCGCGGGTTTTGCAGGGTCCGCAACCAAGGCCGCGTGACTGTGCCATCATCGCGCGCACTCAGCCCGCTTGCGGGCGCGGCTCTGATTTCGTATCACCGCGCCAAGACTTTTCAAAGGATGACTCATGCGCGCCGAGACGCAAAATATCGCCGATGCGATCCGCAAATCGCTGAGCCTGTTGGGCCAGCGCATGGACTTGGAAACCGCGCCGCACCGGATTGAGGAATTCAACGCGATGATCGAGGATCCCAGCCTGTGGGACGATCAGGCGCGCGCACAAAAGTTGATGCGCGATCGCCAGCAATTGTTGGATAAATTCGAAACCTATTCGCGCATCGACCAAGAGCTGACCGACAATATCGAGCTGATCGAGATGGGCGAGATGGAGGGCGATGACGAGATCATCGCCGAGGCGGAGAAATCGCTGCGCGCCCTGAAAGAAGAGGCCGACAAAAAAGAGCTTGAGGCGCTTTTGGATGGCGAGGCGGATGGCAATGACACCTTCCTCGAGATCCACTCGGGAGCCGGGGGCACGGAAAGCTGTGACTGGGCCTCGATGTTGGCGCGGATGTATGTCCGCTGGGCCGAGAAAAAGGGCTACGAGGTCGATCTGCAATCGGAAACCGCAGGCGAAGAGGCAGGCATCAAATCCGCGACCTATAAAATCACCGGGCCCAATGCCTATGGCTGGCTGAAATCGGAAAGCGGTGTGCATCGTCTGGTGCGCATCAGCCCCTATGATTCCGCCGCGCGCCGGCATACCTCGTTCAGCTCGGTCTGGGTCTATCCGGTGGTGGACGACAATATCGAGATCGAGGTTGCGCCCAACGATATCCGCATTGACACCTATCGCTCGTCGGGTGCGGGCGGGCAGCACGTCAACACCACCGACTCGGCGGTGCGCATCACCCACATCCCGACCGGAATCGTGGTGACTTCTTCGGAAAAATCGCAGCACCAAAACCGGGACATCGCGATGAAAGCGTTGAAATCGCGGCTCTATCAGATGGAGATGGACCGCCGCAACGCCGCCATCAACGAGGCGCATGAAAACAAGGGCGATGCGGGTTGGGGCAACCAGATCCGGTCTTACGTCTTGCAGCCCTATCAGATGGTCAAAGACTTGCGCACCAATTACGAGACCTCGGATTCTCAAGGGGTGCTGGACGGCGATCTGGACGGGTTCATGGCCGCGACCCTTGCGCTGGGGGTCGAGGGAAAAAGCCGCGCCGACGCGCAGGCAGAGGATTGATCGCATGGCGGCGCGGGTTCATATCACCGGCGCCGCAGGATCGGGCACCTCGTCGCTGGGGCGGGCGCTCGCGAAGGCGCTTAAGGTGCCCCATCTCGATACGGACAGTTATTTCTGGGCCCCCACCGAGCCGCCTTTTACCCAAAAACGCCCGGTCCAAGAGCGGCTGGCCCTGATCGCCGCTGATCAACTGGGCCAAGGGACAGATGGCGGCTGGGTGCTGTCTGGGTCCTTGGATGGGTGGGGTGATTTGGCCTTGGGCGGCCTTGATGCCATCATTTTTCTCACCGCGCCCACCCCGACCCGTCTGGCGCGCATCCGCAAGCGCGAGACGCTCAAATTCGGCGATCGGATCAAACCGGGGGGCGATATGCATCACAATCATTCCGCCTTTCTGAAATGGGCTGCGAGCTATGACGAGCCCTATTTCTCGGGCCGCTCGCTGGCGCGTCATCGCGAATGGTTGGCGGGTCGAACCGAACCGGTGCTCTATTTGTCTGGGGCGGATGATCTGGATCACCTTGTTGGTGCGTGCTTGCAAAGCTTACAATGAAACCAAGCGCTGCCTTTGCGCGTAACCTTTTGCAACCAAAGGAGCGGCGGGCATGGATTTCAACGGAAAACGGATTTGGATCGTCGGCGCGAGTTCGGGTATCGGGCAGGCGCTTGCGCGCGAATTGGCAGGGCGCGGGGCGCGGCTGGTGCTGTCGGGGCGTTCGGTCGATCCGCTCAAGACGCTCGCAAGGGAATTGGGGCAGGGTGAGGTTGTGCCCTTCGACATTTCCGACCCTGAAAGTCTGGATGATGCGCGCGGCGAAATCCTGTTGGGCGGGCCGCTGGATGGGATGATCACCACAGCCGCGATGTATGATCCCGGCTATGTCAGCCAGATCGAACGCGACAGCGCGCGCAAGCTGGTTGAGGTCAATCTTCTGGGCACGCTGTGGTTTGCCCAAGCCGCCAAAGGCTTGCTGCGTGAGGGCGGGCAATTGGTGATTTTCGGCTCGGTTGCGGGCTATTTCGGGTTGCCAAAGGGGCAGCTTTACTCGGCTTCCAAGGCAGCGGTGATCAATCTTGTCGAATCCCTGCGCGTGGAATTTGCGCCCGAGATCGACGTGCGGCTGATCTCTCCGGGGTTCGTGAATACGCGCCTGACCGAGAAGAATGACTTCGACATGCCCTTCATGATCGAACCCGATGCCGCCGCGCGCCGGATCGCCGACGGGCTGGCAGGGCGCAAATTTGAGACGCATTTTCCGCGCCGCCTGACCTGGGGGCTCAAGATGTTGCGCCGCCTTCCTTATCGGCTCTCGCTCTGGCTGACCGCGCGGATGTAATGCCGCGTTGCAGCGTTGATTTTTCTCGACAGATCACGGCTTCGTGACGCAACCTGATGCCACGCGCTTTTGGGAGAGAGCGCGCGTAATCAGGGAGAGAGAAATGCACGAAGTGATGTCTGAGCCATCAGAGTTGCCGCAATTCCGCGATGTCTCGGTGTCCGAAATTCCACAGATTTTGCGCGCAGGTCTGCGTGATTTCATGCGCGCGCCAGTGTTTGGGTTGGCGTTTTCGGGATTCTACGTTCTGGGCGGGATTATTCTGTGGTTCGTGTTTGCCGCGGAAGGACAGGAATGGTGGCTGATCCCGTTCGCGCTGGGGTTTCCGCTGCTTGCACCCTTTGCCGCGATTGGGCTGTATGAAATCAGCCGCCGGATCGAAGCGGGAGAGCCGCTGATCTGGGGCCAGGTCATCTCGTGCTGCATCTCGCAAAAGGATCGGCAGATCCCCTCGATGGCGATGTTGATCCTGATGATGTTCATGTTCTGGGTCTTTGTGGCGCATACCACCTTCGCACTGTTCATGGGGCTGTCGGCATTTACCAATGTCAGCTCCTCGCCCGAGATTCTGTTTTCGGGGCAGGGGTTGGTGATGCTGGCGGTTGGCTCGTTGATTGGTGCGGGCTTTGCGCTGGTGCTGTTTTCCTTCACCGTGGTCGGCTTGCCGCTTTTGATGGAGCGCGAAATCGACATCATCACCGCGATCCTGACCTCGATGCGTGCTGTTGCGGCCAATCCGGTTTCGATGGGGGTCTGGGGGATCGTGATCGCGGGCAGCCTGTTCATTGGCATGATCCCGATGTTCTTGGGGCTGCTCGTCGTGCTGCCGGTGTTGGGCCATGCCAGTTGGCACATGTATCGCCACCTCACCAGCTAACCGAAACTGAATACAGAAATGACAAAGGGCAGCCCGAGAGCTGCCCTTTTTGCGTTCCGTAAAAGGAGGCGCTTATTTCGTGTCCGGAGCACCGGGGGCCGGCGCGGGCTCAGCCCGAGGCGGGGCCAGCTTGGGCGTGCCTTGGCCGGTTTGCAGCGGGTCGTCTTGACGCTGAACCGAACCTTCAAAATGCGCACCACTTTCGATCGCGATGGTTTTGTGGATGATGTCGCCTTCGACCCGTGCGGTCGAGGTCAAACGCACTTTCAGACCGCGTACGCGGCCCACCACACGACCATTGACGACAACGTCATCGGCAATGATTTCACCCTTGATCGTGGCGGTTTCGCCCACGGTCAGCAGATGCGCGCGGATATCACCCTCAACCACTCCCTCGACTTGAATATCGCCGCTGGTTTTGAGGTTGCCCGTTACGGTCAGATCCGCAGACAACACCGAAGGCGCAAGTTTTACGCGCGGTGAGGACGAGGGGGTATACTCGCTTGACGAAGGACGCGGCGGCGGCGCAGTGCCCGCTGCAGCTTGCTTGTCAGTTTCGGTACCGGGTTTTGCGCCGGATTCATGGATTTTGCTTTTAGAAAACATTCTTGCCAGCCTTGATGAAGGTCATCGGATTGATTGCTTTGCCACTGATCCGGATCTCGTAGTGCAGATGCGGACCGGTAGAGTGCCCGGTTGATCCCATATCAGCAATTCTCTCACCTTGCGACACCTTTTGACCCACCTTCACACGGATTTTGGATAGGTGGCCATAGCGGGTCGTGATCCCGAATTCGTGGCGGATCTTGATAAGATTGCCATAACCGCGCTCCCACTCTGCTGCGATCACAACTCCGTCAGCGGGGGCATAGACCGGCGTGCCAGTGGGCGCAGCCATATCGACGCCCTCATGCATCTTGCCCCAGCGCCAGCCAAAGGGCGACGAAAAGCGGAAATGCGATTTGACCGGCATCGCGAAGGGCAGCTTGTCCACGGCGATGCGATACATGTTCATATCGTCAAGCTTGCGCAGAATATCCTCGGCGCGCGCGGTGTCGCCACCCAGATCCGCCGTGCCCTTGGAGGACAAAGAGATCGTGGTCAGTGGTCCGCCCGTGCCCGAATAGCCGCGCTTGATTTGCGCCAGCACATGTTCGGGGTCCATCCCCGCTTGTTTGAAGACCTTGTCCAAAGGCTCCATCGAGATTTTCACAGCCCCCTCAAGCGTTGTGAAAATCTCGTCGTTGCGCTCTTCCATCAGGCGTTTTTGCATCGCGATGCGGTCCACCGCGAGCTGCGCGGTCTTGGCATCGGCCGTTGCACTGTCGCGTTCCTGCGCGGTCTGGCCCAAGGCAGCGCTCAGGAAGTCGACCGTTTTCGCCATATCTTGCGCGCGGGCCGCTTGCGTGGCGCCACCAGCGGAGCCCACACCTTCGACCTTGGCCAATTTGGTGCGCGCTTCGTCACGTTCGTCCATGGTGCGGCGCAGAGTGGACTGGATCACGCCAATCCCGGTTTCCAATTCGCGCTTGCGCTCTTCTGACGAGAGCAGCGCCGATTGCATCTGTGACACCTGCGTCATCGCCGTTTGAAAACGATCCTGCGCGGCCAGTGCCTCGGCGGCGCGCGCGTCGCGTTCTTGCGACAGCGTATCAAGACGGCGCTCAAAAGCGGCTTTCGCGATTTTCTCGTTTTGCGCAGCCCCGCCCGAAGAAATGCCCTCGATAAAGAGCATCGAACTTGCAAGCGTGGCCCAAGAGAACAGCCCAGCGCCAATCGCCAAAACACTTGCCTGCGTCAGCGGTCGCAACCGCACAAACCGGGTCGCGCTGTCTGATTTCAGGAACAGCCGCTGTTCGGGCAGCCAGCGCTCAAGGCGCGAGTTCAGGCGGTCGAGAATGCGTCTGGGCAAGCCGTCGATCCTGTCTTGTTTTCGTGCATGGATGGCCCGAGGGCCGCGAACGGGGACAGCAAAGGGCTCCTCCGCCCTGTGGATAACGCACACTGCCGGTCTGCATGAGGGAGTAACAAGGGGGGCAGGTTCGGGCAACCGTTTTTGCACGGAGATCGGGTCGCAGTTCCCTCACGCGCCCGAGATCGGCGGTTTTCTGCCGAAACAACGGCACGCTTTGGCTCGTTTTTTCGTTTGAACTCACAGGTTTGTCACGTTTGCGCGAAAGCAGTTGGCCCGGCACTTGCAGTGCCTCAGGTCGCGGCGCGCACAGCGTCTAGGACTTCTTGGGCATGGCCCTTAACGCTGACCTTGGGCCAGATCTGTGCGACATTTCCGGTGCCATCAATCAGGAATGTTGCGCGAAGAATGCCCCAGAAGCATTTGCCATACATGGATTTTTCGGCCCAAACCCCGTAGGTTTCACAGGTCTGCGCGTCATCATCAGAGGCAAGATAGATCCCGAGATCATGTTTGGAGCAAAAATTCTCATGCTTTTTGAGGCTGTCTTTTGAGATGCCGATGACCACCGCGCCAGCGGCGGCAAACTCGCCCGCCAATCGCGTGAAATCCAGCGCCTCCGTGGTGCAGCCGGGCGTGTTATCCTTGGGGTAGAAATACACAACCACCTTGGCGGGGCGCGCCTGTGACAGCGTCAAATTTCCCTCGGGCGTGATCAATTTCGCACCCTCAAAGGCCGCGCCACCGGTTGCGGGAAGGGTGAAATCAGGCGCTTTTTCGCCAAGTTTGATCACGTCTTGATCCTCCGATGCATGTTGGGGCTTACTTTTGAGCCAAGCTTAAGGGATGATTAAGCACGAGGCAGGAAGGTGGGGCAAGCCGAACACGTTCGCCGGTGACCGCACGTAGCGCGCGGTTCACTCAGGAGGACGCCAAGGAGATGCCCTGAAGAATGGCAATGGAGCAAGACAAGCCCCACTCCCGCAAAGCGGAGTTGTCACGGGCGCCGGAAGGGCGCGCGTCAGGGGTGGCTATGTCTGATGGCGACATTAAGAATGCTGCGCAATCTATTGAAGATAAACTAGAAAGCCCGTCTTATGGTCGGCGTCGCGGTAAGTTTGGCCTGACCCTGTTGCTGATCGGACCCTTCTTGGCGATCGCCGCACTTTTCGCCTATCTCGTTGTGACCCATCGCCCGATTTCGGTGCCGCAATGGATGGTGTCGCAGCTGGAAACGCGCGCCAATGCTGCGCTTCAGGGACGGCTTAAAATCTCGATCTCGGGTGGGATCGACCTTGTGGTGACCGAAGGGCTGCGCCCAAGGCTGCGCGCCCGGATGGTTCAACTCGAGCGGCCCTCGGGGCTGCCCATCGCCGTGCTTCCTGAATTACGCGCCACGCTTTGGACGCAGCCATTGCTGCGGGGCAAAATCGAGCCGCGCTCTTTCACCATTCGCGGCGCAAGCCTGTCGCTACATCGTCTGCCGGACGGGCGTCTCGATTTGGATCTGGGCGGTGGCGAGATGTTTGGATCGCTATCCGCTACCAGTGTGTCAGATGGCGTCGAGGCCTTCGAGCAGGTGTTTGACGTGCCCGCGTTGCGCAATCTGCGCACGATTTCCGCCGAAGATCTGCAGTTGCGGATGATGGATGAACGGCTTGATCGGCTGTGGCGGGTCTCGCAGGGCAACGTCAAGCTGGTGCAGAACGCACAGGAAATTTCGGTCACCCTTGGCTTTGATCTGGGCGATACCGGCCCCACGGCAAAGCAGAAACCAGCCCAGGTCGCGATTTCGATGACCACACAGAAACAAGGGCTTGAGGCCAGTTTTGGGGCTGCCGTGACCGGCCTGCCTGCGCGCGATCTGGCGGTGCAATCCCCCGCTTTGGCCGCGCTTGGCGTGTTGGATGCGCCGATTTCGGGGGCGCTGCGCTCGGGGTTGGATAGCACGGGCACGCTGACCGGGCTCAACGCGATGCTAGAGATTGGCAAGGGGGCGATCAAACCCGCGCCCGGCGTGCAGCCGATCGAGATTCGCTCGGGCAAGCTGTATCTGAACTACGATCGAGCCCAACAACGCATCGCGCTGTCCGATCTTGCCATTGACAGCCGAGCGGTGCGGTTGCGCGCCAGCGGACAGGCCTATTTGCGCGATCTGAAAAACGGTCTGCCGCAGTCGTTGCTGGGTCAGATTGCCATTTCGGATTTGCAACTTGATCCCGAAGGCCTGTTTGAGACCCCAGCCCGGTTCTCGCAAGGTGCTGCTGATTTCAAACTTTCGCTCAACCCGTTTCGCATGGATCTCGGCCAGCTTGAACTGACCGATGATAAGACGAAAATCTCGGCCAAGGGGTTTGCAGCGGCAAGCGACAAGGGCTGGCGTGTTTCGCTGGATGCCGGGATTGACCAGATCGACCAGCCTAGCTTGCTGCGTCTGTGGCCGCCCGCGCTGGTGCCCCAAACCCGCGATTGGGTCGCAGAGAACGTCGTCACGGGCCAGTTGCGCCGGGTGCGCGCGGCGGTGCGCTTGCAACCCGGTGTGGAGCCGCGCGTGGCGCTGAACTATGAATTTCGAGGGGCCGATGTGCGCGTGGTGCGCACGTTGCCCCCGGTGCAACAAGGGCGCGGCTATGCCACGATCATTGGCTCGCGTCAGGCGCTCAAGGTTGAGGAGGGGCATATCACCGCCCCGTCGGGGGGGCGCATCGAGGTGGCCGATACTCAGCTTGTGGTACCCGATATCCGCATCAAACCCGCGCCTGCGGTGGTGACACTGATAACGCGCTCGCCAATCCCGGCGGCACTGTCACTGTTGGATCAGCCGCCCTTCGAATTTCTCAAAAAGGCCGGAATGGGCACCGATATCGCCAAAGGTTGGGCCGAGGCGCGCTCGGTGATCAAACTGCCGCTCAAACCTAATGTGCCCGCCGATGAGATCGGTTTTGACGTCACCGCGCGCCTGACCGAGGTGAACAGCGATACTCTGGTGCCGGGGCGTCCTTTGCGCGCTGACAAACTGACCCTGCATGCCGACAATGCGGGGATGGTGATTTCGGGAAAGGGCTCGCTGTCGGGCGCACGTTTTGATGCGGCGTGGGATCAACGCTTTGGGCCTGCGGGCAAGGGTCATTCGAACGTCAAAGGGTTCATCGAGATCACGCCCGCGGCCTTGCAGGCCTTTGGTGTTGGTTTGCCCTCTGGGATGGTGCGCGGGACGGGCTGGGGGTCGATCGCGCTTGATCTGACGAAAGATGCGCCGACGAAATTCACGCTAAGCAGCGATCTCAAAGGGATCGCCCTGTCGATCCCGCAAATCGGCTGGTCCAAAGGCGCGTCTTCGCGGGGCAAATTGGCGCTGTCGGGCACGCTGGGTCAGCCAGCAGAGATCAGCGCCCTGTCGCTGGATGCGCCGGGGCTGGCGGCAAAAGGGTCCGTGGACCTCAACAAAGGTGGGGCCTTGGTGCGCGCCCGCTTCCCGAGCCTGCGTATCGGGAATTGGTTTGCCGGCAATGCCGATCTGGTGGGTCAAGGGGCAGGGCGGGCGCTGAATGTCGAGGTGCATTCCGGCCGCCTTGATCTGAGCAAAGCCGATTTTGGTTCAGGTGGAGCGGGCGCGGGTGCGGGCAGCTCGAAAATCTCGGTGGCGCTGGATAACGTGCAGGTGAGCGATGGTATCGCGCTGACCGGGTTTCGCGGTAATTTCACGACCAAACCGAGCCTTACGGGGCCGTTTCAGGCGCGCATCAACGGTGCCAGCCCGATTGCGGGGGTTGTTGTACCGGACAAAAGCGGGCGCGCGGCGGTGCGTTTGCAGACCAATGATGCGGGTGCGGTGCTGGCGGCTGCCGGTATCTATCGCACGGCGCGCGGCGGGCAGGGCGTCATGGTGCTGACCCCGCTGGGACAGAAAAGCTATCAGGGACAGGCCCAGATCAAGGATCTGCGGGTCAAAGATGCGCCGGTTCTGGCGTCGCTTTTGTCGGCGGCTTCGGGCGTCGGGCTGCTCGAGCAGCTTGGGGGCGAGGGGATTTTGTTCAACACCGTTGACGCGTCCTTCCGCTTGACGCCCAAAGGGGTCAGCGTCACAAGGGGCTCGGCTGTCGGGGTCTCGATGGGGGTGACGATGGTGGGCAATTATTATCCGCAATCCGGGAAGCTGGATATGAAGGGTGTGATCTCACCCTTTTATCTGATCAACGGGATCGGGCAGATATTTGCCAAGAAAGGCGAAGGGCTGTTTGGATTTTCCTATTCCTTGGCGGGCAGTGCGACCCAGCCCAAGGTCTCGATCAATCCGCTGTCCCTGTTGGCACCGGGGGCCTCGCGAGAGTTGTTTCGCGCCGCGCCACCACCGGTCTTGAATGAGTGAACCGAATGCAGCTTGCGGATTTCGACTTTGATTTGCCCGAGGGGCTGATTGCAACCCGACCGGCGCGTCCGCGGGATTCGGCGCGTTTGTTATTGGCCGAAGGGGATGCAATTTCAGACCGCCATGTCTTTGATCTGGTGGATATTTTCCGCCCAAGTGATCGGTTGGTCTTGAACAATACCAAGGTGATCCCGGCGCGCCTGACCGGGTCGCGCACCCGTCAATCCGCGCAAGGCGAGGTCAGTGCCAAGATTGAGGTTACGCTTTTGGAGCCTGCGCCGGGGGGCGAATGGGCGGCGCTGGCCAAGCCCCTGCGCAAGGTCAAACCAGGCGAGCGGATTGTGTTTTCCAGCGCGCTGTCTGCGGATGTAGTTGCGATCACGGAGGGGCAGTTGCGTCTGAGCTTCAATCTTGAGGGTGAGGATTTCGACGTCGCTTTGGCGCAGGCGGGCGCGATGCCTCTGCCGCCCTATATCGCTGCGCTGCGCGCCCCTGACGAGGCCGACAAATCCGATTATCAAACGGTTTTTGCGCGTCATTCCGGGGCGGTGGCCGCCCCGACGGCGAGCTTGCATTTCACCCAAGAGTTGCTTGAAGCGCTGGCCGCGAAAGGTGTGGAATTTACCGAAGTGACCCTGCATGTCGGCGCGGGCACGTTCCTGCCGGTGAAGGTCGATGACGTGACCACCCACAAGATGCATTCTGAGTGGGGCGAGGTCAGCGCGCAGGCCGCCGCCGAAATCAACGCCACCAAAGCCGCGGGCGGGCGCATCATACCCGTTGGCACCACCGCCTTGCGCCTGATCGAATCGGCGGCACGCGCCCCGGGCGGGGCACCCGGCCATATCGTTGCATTTCGCGACGCCACCGACATTTTTATCTATCCCGGATTTGCATTTCGCATCACCGACGCTTTGATGACCAACTTCCATTTACCAAAATCGACACTTCTGATGCTGGTATCCGCGTTAATGGGCCAAGATCGGATCCGTTCGATCTATGATCATGCGGTAAAAAATGGTTATCGTTTTTTCTCTTACGGAGATTCGTCGCTTCTGATCCCATAATGTCGCAATCGGGCCTGTTTTTTAAGCGATGCAGCCCTAGATGCCGCTGCTGGATGTGTGCATCTTTTCCGCCAAACCCCGAGGGACCATCATGTTGACAGTGCTGCGCCAAACCTGGCCCCTGCTTTTGGGGATTTTGCTGTTGATGGTGGGCAACGGGATGCAGGGCACGTTGCTCGGTATTCGTGGCCGGATCGAGGGCATCGATACGTTCTATATGTCGCTGGTCATGTCGGCCTATTTCGCGGGCTTCCTGTTTGGCTCGCGTATGGTGCCGGGTCTGATCGCGCGAGTGGGGCATGTGCGGGTGTTTGCAGCCCTTGGGTCACTGATCTCTGCGGTTCTGGTGCTGTATGCCGCCTGGCCGTCCTGGCCGGCCTGGATGGTGATGCGGGTGCTGATCGGGTTCTCGTTTTCGGGGGTGTATATCACCGCGGAAAGCTGGCTGAACGCAGGCGCCACCAATGAGACGCGCGGCCAAGCGCTTTCGCTGTATATGATCATGCAGATGCTTGGAATCGTCGTCGCGCAAGGCTTGCTGAACGTCGGCGATCCGGCGGGCTATCTGCTGTTTGTGATCCCCTCGGTGCTGGTGTCGATTTCCTTCACGCCGATCCTGCTGTCGGCCTCGCCCGCACCCAGTTTCGAGACGATCCAGCGCATGACCTACAAGCGGCTCTGGGAGACTTCACCGCTTGGGGTGATCGGAATTTTCCTGCTGGGGGGCGTATTTTCGGCCATGTTCGGGATGGCTTCGGTCTGGGGCACGGCGGCGGGGCTAACCGTGCGCGAGATATCGGAATTTGTCGCCGCGATTTATGTCGGGGGCATGGTGCTGCAATACCCGATCGGCTGGGCCTCGGACCGGATGGATCGTCGTGTTTTGATCGCAGGTGCGGCGCTGATCGGCGGCGTGATGACGGGCGTTGTTTTATTGTTCAATCCGCCGTTTTTCGTGCTTTTGTTTGCGGCGGCTCTGATTGGTGGCGTTGCGAACCCGCTTTATTCGCTGCTGATCGCTTATACCAATGATTATCTGGATTACTCGGATATGGCCTCGGCCTCGGCGGGGTTGATGTTCGTCAACGGGCTGGGCGCGGTCAGTGGGCCTATTGTGACGGGTTGGTTGATGGGGATCGTCGGACCGGGCGGGTTTTTCCTTTATATCGGGGTGCTGTTTTTTGCGATTGCGGGGTATGCGGGCTGGCGGATGACGCGGCGCGTGTCGCTGTCTCCTGCCGATACCGGCGCCTATGCGGTGCTCTCGCCCACGGCCACGGCGGTCGCGGTTGAGGCCGTGCTGGAGGTCGCGCAGGAAGAGGCAGAGGCGGCTGCCGACGAGGCCGCGGCAGAGGCGGCTACGCAAAACGTGAAGGATGCCGCCGCCTGACAGCGCTTTGATCAAACGCCTCCTTGCCCTACCATTATCCCAAGTAACGTCAGGGGGAGGGCCAAGATGGACCGTGTTGAAGAGATCGTTACGTTCTGGACGCGCGATGTCGGGCAAGCGAATTGGTATGCATCGAGCGAAGAAACCGATGCCACCATTCGATGTCGCTACGCGCCGCTTTGGCAGGTGGCTGCACAGGGCGCACTGACGGATTGGGCACAAACACCGCGCGGGGCACTGGCGCTGATCTTGCTGCTCGACCAGTTTCCCCGAAATATGTTTCGCGACGATGCGCGCAGTTTTGCCACCGATCCAGAGGCGCGCCAACATGCGGGCCGCGCAATCTCTGAGGGGTTTGATTTGAAAATCCCCCCTCCTTTGCAGCAGTTCTTTTACCTGCCCTTCATGCATTCCGAAGATCTCGCGGATCAAGATCGCGCAATTGTCTTTTTTACCGATCGATTGCGCGGCACCGACAATCTGCGCCACGCACGCGCGCATCGATCCGTCATCGAACGCTTTGGGCGCTTTCCATGGCGCAATGACGCATTGAACCGTGAAACCACCCCAGAAGAGGCGGCCTATATGCGCGAAGGGGGCTATCGCAAAGCGCTGTCAGAACAGGATGAGTTGAACGCAAATTCAAAATAGTTTAGCGTCAAACTAATTTCTATCCGGAGAGAAGACATGGCATCGAAAAGCTACGATATGATCGTGATAGGGTCAGGGCCGGGGGGCTATGTCAGTGCCATCCGGGGGGCACAACTGGGTCTCAAGGTGGCCATTGTCGAGCGCGAGCATATCGGCGGGATTTGTCTCAACTGGGGCTGTATCCCTACCAAGGCGCTGTTGCGCTCGGCCGAGGTGTTTCACTTGATGGAACGCGCCAAGGATTTCGGGCTGAGCGCAGAGAAGATCGGCTATGAACTGGATGCGGTGGTCAAGCGGTCTCGTGGGGTGGCCAAGCAGCTTTCCTCTGGCGTGTCGCATCTGATGAAGAAGAACAAGATCGACGTTGTGATGGGCGTGGGCAAGCTGGCGGGCCCGGGCAAGGTATCGGTCAAGACCGATAAGGGCACCGAGGAGCTCACGTCAAAGAATATCATTCTGGCGACGGGCGCGCGTGCGCGTAACTTGCCGGGGCTTGAGGCCGATGGCAAACGCGTTTGGTCCTATAAGCACGCGCTGCAACCACCCCATCAGCCCAAGAAACTTCTGGTCATCGGTTCGGGCGCGATTGGCATCGAATTTGCAAGCTTCTTCAATACTTTGGGCGCTGACACGACGGTCGTCGAAGTGATGGATCGCGTGCTTCCGGTCGAGGATGAGGAAATCTCGAAATTCGCGAAAAAGCAGTTCGAGAAACAGGGCATGAAGATCCGCGAAAAGACCACCGTGACCAAGCTGGATCGCAAGGCCGACAAGGTGATCGCGACGCTGGAATCGGGCGGCAAGACCGAGACGCTTGAGGTCGACACCGTGATTTCCGCCGTTGGCATCGTGGGCAATGTCGAGGATCTGGGGCTGGAAGACGCGGGCGTTAAAATCGACCGCACCCATGTGATCGTGGATGAGTTCTGCCGCACCGGCGTGGACGGGGTTTATGCGATTGGTGACATCGCGGGCGCGCCTTGGCTTGCGCACAAGGCCAGCCATGAGGGCGTGATGGTGGCCGAATTGATCGCGGGCAAACACGCCCATCCGATTAAGCCCGGCTCGATTGCAGGTTGCACCTATTGCCAGCCGCAAGTGGCGAGCGTCGGCATGACCGAGGCCAAAGCCAAAGAGGCGGGCTTTGAGGTCAAGGTCGGACGTTTCCCGTTCATCGGCAACGGCAAGGCGATTGCATTGGGCGAACCCGAGGGCTTGGTGAAAACCGTGTTTGATGCCAAGACCGGCGAGTTGCTGGGCGCGCATATGATTGGCGCTGAGGTGACCGAGTTGATTCAGGGCTATGTGATCGGCCGCCAACTTGAGACCACCGAAGAAGACCTGATGAACACCGTCTTCCCGCACCCGACGCTGTCCGAGATGATGCATGAATCGGTGCTGGATGCCTATGGGCGCGCGCTGCATTTCTAAGGCAGATCGCATCGCGAAATAGCAAAAAGGGGCGCTCGCAAGCGCCCCTTTTTCATGTCCCATTGGCAGGGGCGTTACGCCCCGGCGCGCGTGGCGCGTTTGCGCTCATGCGGGTCAAGGTGGCGCTTGCGCAGGCGGATCGCCTTGGGCGTTACTTCGACCAGTTCGTCATCGTTGATATAGGCGATTGCCTCTTCAAGGCTGAGACGCACCGGCGTGGTCAGGCGCACGGCCTCATCGGTGCCACTTGCGCGCACGTTGGTCAGTTTCTTGCCCTTGAGCGGGTTCACCTCAAGATCGTTGTCGCGCGAATGCTCGCCAATGATCATGCCGGTATAGACCTGCTCTTGTGCGCCGATGAACATCTTGCCGCGTTCTTCGAGGTTCCACAGCGCGTAGGCCACCGAAATCCCGTTATCCATCGAGATCAGCACGCCCTGACGACGCCCGTCGATCTGACCCTTGTAAGGTGCCCAGGAATGGAAAATGCGGTTGAGCACGCCATTGCCGCGCGTATCGGTCATGAACTCGCCCTGATAGCCGATCAGACCGCGCGAAGGCACCAGTGCCACGATGCGGGTCTTGCCGACGCCAGCGGGGCGCATCTCGGTCAACTCGCCCTTGCGCGACGAGGTCAGCTTTTCGATCACGACGCCGGAATATTCGTCATCAACATCAACGATGACCTCTTCGATCGGCTCCAGTCGCTGGCCGTCTTCCTCGCGGAAAATCACCCGCGGGCGCGAGATCGACAGTTCGAACCCTTCGCGGCGCATGTTTTCGATCAAGACGCCCATCTGCAATTCGCCACGTCCCGAAACGACGAACGCCTCGCCACCGGGTGTGTCTTCGATCTTGATCGCGACGTTGGTTTCGGCCTCTTTCATCAGGCGTTCACGGATCACGCGCGATTGCACTTTCGAGCCGTCCTTGCCAGCGAGCGGGCTGTCATTGATGCCAAACGTCACTGAGATGGTGGGCGGATCGATGGGTTGCGAGAAGATCGCGTCTTCGACCTCAAGCGCGCAAAGCGTATCGGCCACAGTGGCTTTGGACATGCCCGCCACGGTCACGATATCGCCAGCCACGGCCTCGTCGATGGGTTGTTGACCAAGACCACGGAAGGCGAGGATTTTCGTGCAACGGAATTGCTCAATCTTGTCGCCTTCGCGCGACAGCGCCTTAAGCGTATCACCGACTTTCAGGCGTCCTGCCTCAACGCGCCCGGTCAGGATGCGCCCGATGAACGGGTCCGCGCCCAGCGTGGTCGCCAGCATGCGGAACGGTTTGTCTTCGTTGGCCAGTTGCTTGGGCGCCTCGACATGTTTCACGATCAGATCAAACAGAGCATCGAGATTCTTGCGCGGCCCGTCGAGTTCCAGATCCGCCCAGCCGCCGATGCCCGAAGCATAGACATGGGGGAAATCCAGCTGCTGATCATCTGCGCCGAGGTTGGCGAATAGATCAAACACTTCATCCAGCGCGCGATCGGGTTCAGCGGCGGGCTTGTCCACCTTGTTGAGAACGACGATCGGCTTGAGACCCAGCGCCAGCGCCTTGGAGGTCACGAATTTGGTTTGCGGCATCGGGCCTTCGGCCGCGTCCACCAGCAGACAAACCCCGTCCACCATGCTGAGGATACGCTCCACCTCGCCGCCGAAATCGGCGTGGCCGGGAGTGTCGACGATATTGATGCGCGTGCCTTTCCATTCCACCGAGGTCGCCTTGGCGAGAATGGTGATACCGCGTTCGCGTTCGATATCGTTGCTGTCCATCGCGCGTTCCGCGACAGCCTGATTTTCCCGAAACGCGCCGGATTGGCGCAGAAGTTGGTCAACCAGAGTCGTCTTGCCGTGGTCAACGTGTGCAATGATCGCAATATTGCGAAGGTCCATGAGAAACCGCCTGTTTTCAGAGTTGCCCCGCCCATAAGGGAAAAGCGTTGGCTTGGCTAGTCCCGGTGATCAGTTCGCGACATACCAATCGCGCCGGTGGTTCATCGCGATCACAAAATTGAGCACCAAAGCCCCAAGCAGCGACCAAAGCACCTGCTCGGGCGCTAGTATGAAGCTGGCGATCACGAACAAGACCAGATCATGGATCGCCTGCGTCCAGCCTGCGCGAAAGCCAAACTTGTCTTGCAAGATCACCGCCACGATCGACACGCCGCCCAGACTGCCTTGGTGGCGAAACAGGCCAAGCAGGCCAACCCCGGCCGAGACGCCAAACAGCAGCGCCGCGATGCCAGGATGGATGTGATCAACGTGCAAAAGCGGTTTAAGCGCCTCGGCCATCACTGACACAAGGCTGACGGTCGCTAGGCTTTTCAGCGCAAAGGGCAGGCCACGCGCGTAATAGGCAAAGGCGTAAAACGGGATGTTGATCGCGAAAAATACCACGCCAAAGCTGAAGCCGCTGACATAAGACAAGATCAGCGCCGTGCCCGCCGTGCCGCCAGTGACCAGCCCCGCAGCGCGCAGCAGGTGTAAACCCAGCGCGGCTTGGGCAGAGGCTACGACCAAGCCTTGCAGATCCTCAAGGCCGGAATAGCGGGGGTGGGCGGGTGTATTAAGGTCAATATCCATGACCTAAATATGACGCATCCCACGGGAAAACCAACGCTGCTTGTGCGCAGAGCCGCTATGATGGGGGCGAATAGCTGGGAGCCGTTCAGATCGCGATATAGCGGTCGCGACGATGGTTAATCATAATGATCACATTGAGCACCATCGCGCCCAGCAGCGACCAGCCGACCTTATCAAGCGGAAGCACAAACACCGCGAACAGGAACACGCAGCAATCAAACAGAATCTGCGTCTTTCCCGCCTTGAACCCGGTCTTGTCCTGCAGATAAAGCGCCACGATCCCGACGCCACCAAGGCTTGCGCCATGACGAAACAGCGCCAGCAATCCCGCGCCCGCCGTCACCCCCGCCAGAGTCGCCGCAGCGCCTGGATGCAGAGTGGCAAAGCTGATCAGATGCGGCCAGATCTCGGTCATGGCTGATAGCATCGCGACCGAGATCATCGTTTTGAGCGTGAAACGCAGCCCCATCCGGCGAAAGGCCAGCCAATAGAATGGTAGGTTGAGCAGGAAGAACACAGCGCCAAAGCTCCAGCCCGACAGATAGCTGATCACCAGCGATAGCCCCGCGATCTGCCCTGTAAAAAGCCCCGCGCCATGCAGAAAAACCACCGAAAGCGACACAAGAACCGTGCCGCTGAGCAGGCCTTGGGTGTCCTCCAGCAGGGTGTGACGGGCGGGGTTTACGGTGTTGATATCGCTCATGCGCCGAGGCTTGCCACGGGGCGCGCGCCTGCGCAAGCAGTGGTGCAGTTAAGCCACGATCTGGCGGGGAATTGTGCAAACACGCGCGCGTGAGTTGCATAGAATCACAGCACTGGGCGTTATCGCGCCATTCCGAAACGCCCCAATCAGAGGAGGCTAGATCATGATCTATCATCTTGCTTCCGGCGCGTGTTTCGGAACTCGGTCGCGCTATCGCCGCTTTGCTCGACACCAAGGCTAAGCATACGCGCTGACCATTTGGGGCCACGCCCCATTCCCGTAACCCGAGTCTGATATAACCGCCTGATTTCCGACCGTATTGGTCGCAATCGCGCACCAGGACTCATCCTTCAAACTTAGATGAAAGGCCGGTCGCGGGCGCATGTCCGCATGCCGGAAATATCAAATGATACAAACAGTTGACCATCAGAGCGACCCGTTCACAATCGAGGCCGCAATCGCCAAATTCGGCGCGGGAAAAGTGCTGCGCTCGGCCATCTTGGCCCTGCTCACACGCAGCCCGAAACCCGTCAATGTCGATGTGCTGAGCAACCATCTGCGCAAGGATATCGGTTTGGGGCCAAACGAACCACCGCCTGATCCCAGAAGGTTCATCCGGTAAGCGAAAGGGCCGGGCGCATCCTGCGTCCGGCCCCCAAACTCATTTCTAAAACGTGGCTTATGCCAGCGCTTTGTTGAGATACTCGTCAACCTTTTCGAGATAGCCCATCGTGGTGAGCCATTTCTGATCGGGGCCAACCAGCAGCGCGAGATCCTTGGTCATGTGACCATCTTCAACCGTCTGCACGCAGACTTTTTCCAGCGTCTCGGCAAAGTTCAGCAGCGCTGCGTTATTGTCGAGTTTCGCGCGATGCTTGAGGCCACCGGTCCACGCAAAGATCGACGCGATCGAGTTGGTCGAGGTTTCCTTACCGGCCTGATGCTGGCGGTAGTGACGCGTCACGGTGCCATGCGCCGCTTCGGCCTCAACCGTCTGACCATCGGGCGTCATCAGCACCGAGGTCATCAGACCCAGCGAGCCAAAGCCCTGCGCCACGGTGTCGGATTGCACGTCGCCATCGTAGTTTTTGCACGCCCAGACATAGCCACCCGACCATTTCATCGCCGAGGCGACCATATCGTCGATCAGGCGGTGCTCATAGGTGATGCCAGCGGCTTTGAACTTGTCGGCGAATTCCTCGTCGAACACCTTCTGGAACAGGTCCTTAAAGCGACCGTCATAGGCCTTGAGGATGGTGTTTTTCGTGGACAGATAGACCGGCCAGCCTTTGACGAGACCGTAGTTCATCGAGGCGCGGGCGAAGTCGATGATCGATTCATCGAGGTTATACATCGCCATCGTCACACCGGCGGAGGGTGCGTCGAACACGTCCTTTTCGATCACGGTGCCGTCGTCGCCGACGAATTTGATCGTCAGCTTGCCCTTGCCGGGGAACAGGAAGTCGGTCGCGCGATACTGATCGCCAAAGGCGTGACGGCCAACCACGATCGGCTTGGTCCAACCCGGCACCAGACGCGGCACGTTTTTGCAGATGATCGGCTCGCGGAAGATCACACCGCCAAGGATGTTGCGGATCGTGCCGTTGGGGCTGCGGTACATGCGCTTGAGGCCGAACTCTTCGACGCGTGCTTCATCGGGGGTGATGGTGGCGCATTTCACGCCCACGCCGTATTTCTTGATCGCCTCGGCGGCATCCACGGTGATCTGGTCGTCGGTAGCGTCGCGGGATTCGATGCCAAGATCGTAATATTTCAGGTCGATATCGAGATAGGGCAGGATCAGTTTCTTCTTGATGAAGTCCCAGATAATGCGGGTCATCTCATCGCCGTCGAGTTCGACGACGGGGTTTTCTACCTTGATCTTGGTCATATTGCCCTCTTGGTTTGGGTGACTCGAGAATTGAGCGCGTCATAGCGTAATCCGAGGCGCTTGGCTAGTCGGTATGCGATTGTATACGGAGAGTCGTCAGCTGCGCGCGGCAAACCAAGGGGCGACCTTGGCCTTCACCCAAACCCAGACATCGGGCAGGCCATTGGCAATCTTGGTGCCGATGCGGGTTTCAAGCTGCTCATAGCTGACATCATAGTCGATCCAAGACCCGCCACCCGCTTGCAGGTTCAGCAAGACCGGCTGCGTGCGATCCAGCGATTTCGCATAGATCGCATCGGGAGTTTCATTGGCCTCGAACTCGGTCCAAAGCGCGTGAAGTTCATCGCCCAAATCACGGGGAAGAAGCCCAAAAATGCGTTCGGCGGCTTTCGCCTCTGCGGCCTGAATTTCGGCAGATCCATGCGCGGACCCGCCTTGCAGATGGATCGGCACATCGCCCACGTCAATCTCAACCAGATCGTGGATCAGAAGCATCTTGATCGCGCGGCTCATGTCGACCCCTGCGGGGGCCTGATCTGCCAAAATCAACGCATACAGCGCCAAGGTCCAGCTATGTTCGGCCGAGTTTTCCGGGCGCGAAGCATCGTGGATAGGCGTCGCGCGCGTGACGGATTTGAGCTTTTCGACCTCTGCCAAAAAGACCATCTGCTCTGCGAGCCGTTCGCTCATTTTTGCCTCCATAGCCTTGGAATTGCCAAAAGCACCGCCAGAAACGCAAGAAACGCGCCAATCCGCAAGGTCATCGCGCCATCGCCAAAGGCATTGCAGGCGATGCGCGGTGCGAGAAAGGCGTAAAAAGCCACGGTGCCAAGGATCGACATCACCACTACGCCCAAGCCGATCACCGGCGAGAGCGCGCGATTGGCCGACGCCAGAAAAAGCAGCATCCAGCTAACCCAAAGCGGGCCCACCAGAGTCAGCATATGGACAGGATGGCGCAGCAGATCGCCCATGCCCGCAAGCAAGACCATGCCTTTATCGCTGCCCTGAAGCCGGCTTTCGCAAATCAAATGCGAGGCGTGAAAACCCGTCGCGACAAGCAACGAAAGACCCAGCGCAAGCGCTGCGGCATAGACCCACCGCGCGCGTGTTGGCCTCACTTGGGCGCGTCCTCGGCGGGCGCGGGCTCTTTGGCCGAGCGCAACTCGCCCAATCGCTTCTCGAAATAGGCCCGTCCGCGCAGTTCCGCCAAACGCAGGCGACACGCCGTCATGAACGCTTCTTGCAAGGACGGGCTCGAGGTGCCGATATAATTACCGATATCAATATAGAACCGATCCTCGCCAAGCTCTTTTTGCGCCTCGATCACATCATGGGCAAGCTGTTCGGCGAGATCCTCGATCAGCGCCATTAACGCGTGCCCTCGGTCAAGCGACGACGCACATAGGTTTGAACGATGTCGATCATCGGCTTCATGTGCTCTTCCTCATTCTTGAAGAAGTGATCGGCCCCTTCCATCACCTCATGGGTGATGGTGATCCCTTTTTGCTCATGCAGTTTAGACACAAGCTGCTCGGTCTCTTTGGGTTGCGCGATGCGGTCATTCGAGCCGTTGATGATCAGACCCGAGGACGGGCAGGGCGCAAGGAAGGAATAGTCGTAATTGCCCGGACCGGGCGAAGAGGGCCCCGGAGGCGCGACCGAGATGAACCCGGTGATTTCAGGACGGCGCATCAACAGCTGCATGCCGATCCAGGCACCAAAGCTGTGCCCCGCGACCCAGCAATGTTTCGAATTGGGGTTCATCGTTTGCAGATAATCCAGCGCCGAAGCGGCATCGGACAATTCGCCAATGCCCTGATCATATTCGCCCTGACTGCGCCCCACGCCGCGGAAATTGAACCGCAAAACGGTGAAGCCCATTTTGTAGAACGCATAATGCAGGTTGTAGACGACGCGATTGTTCATCGTGCCGCCAAATTGCGGATCGGGATGCAGCACGATGGCGATCGGCGCATCGGGTGCGGGCTGCGGGTGATAGCGCCCTTCAAGGCGACCTTCGGGACCGGGGAAAATGACTTCGGGCATTGTCTCTCGTTTTCGTTCGTTCGCTGCCTTTTGGGCGCGCAGCGCAGGTGGCGCTTTTCTTGACGCACACGCGCGGCTACCCTAGGAGGAAGCCACCCCCGGCATTATGCTGGAGGATCGGGTAGGGTGGAGGTAATCGGCCCTCGCGCTTGCGTCAATGCTTTAGCGGGTTTTGTGTGTGCGCAGGGGCGATTTCGCCCCGGTTTGGGGCCGATAAGCAGGAGAGCGGCATGAAACTATCGACAAAAGGGCGCTACGCGATGGTCGCGCTGGTCGATCTTGCGCTGGCAGGCGTGGGGCAACGCACCTCGCTGGCCGCGCTGTCAGAGCGTCAGGATATCTCGCTGCCCTATCTCGAACAGCTTTTCGTGCGCTTGCGCCGTGCCGGATTGGTAACATCGGTGCGAGGCCCGGGCGGCGGTTACCGCCTTGCACGCGAGCCCGCCGAGATTCGCATCTCCGAGATATTCGAAGCGGTGGATGAAACCGTGTCAGCGATGCATGTGGGCGCGGGCGCCTCGGGCGGGATTTCAGGCTCGCGCGCGCAATCGCTGACCAACCGCCTTTGGGAAAGCCTGAGCGCGCAGGTCTTTGTGTTTTTGCACCAGACCTCGCTTGAAGATGTGGTCACAAACGGGCTTAAACCCTGCCCGGCAGTCACGCATCTGTTTCAGGTTGTGGACGAATAACACCCAAGGCTTATCTGGCAGGGCGAAGATGAGTATTTGGGGCTAGATGAAAGGCGCAAGCCGTTTGCTTTCATCTAGCGATAAATACTCCCGCCGGAGGCATCCGACCTCTCAACTCGCGAGGCGCTATGAAATCTGCAATCTATCTGGATTGGAACGCAACTACGCCTTTGCGCGCCGAGGCGCGCGCGGCGGTGATCGCGGCGATGGACGAGGTGGGCAACCCGTCCTCGGTGCATAGCGCGGGGCGTGCGGCCAAGGCGCTGCTCGAGCGCGCGCGCGCGCAGGTCGCCACAGCCCTGGGCGCCGAAGGGCAGGATGTGATCTTTACCTCGGGCGCGACAGAGGCAGCGGCGCTGGTGCTGGCGGGGCAGGGCTATCATTGCGCAGGTGTCGAACATGATGCGGTGCGCAGCTGGTGTGTTGAAGATCTGGCGGTGGATCGCGCGGGGCGCATTGCGATCAGCGATCCGGGGCATGCTTGCGTGCAGCTTGCCAATTCTGAGACCGGAGTGATTCAGGATCTGCCTGAGGGGCTGGCGGTTAGCGATCTGACCCAAGCCTTCGGCAAGATCCCGTTTGCGTTTAACTGGCTCGGACTGCGAGCGGGGATCGTGTCGGCCCATAAGCTGGGCGGCCCGAAAGGAATCGGGGCGCTGATCGTGAAACGGGGCACCGAGATTGCCGCGCAGTTGAAAGGCGGCGGGCAGGAAATGGGGCGGCGCGCAGGCACCGAGAACCTGATCGGCATCGCCGGATTTGGCGCGGCCGCCGAGGCCGCTTCGCGCGATCTTGAGCGTGGAATATGGCAAAACATTGAGAAACTTAGAAGCGTTCTAGAAAATGCCATTGCGGATCGGGCAAAAGATACTATTTTTGTCGGGAATGAATCGCGCAGGCTTTCGAACACCTCTTGCTTCATCACGCCCGGCTGGAAGGGCGAGACGCAGGTGATGCAGATGGATCTGGGCGGTTTCGCGGTTTCGGCGGGCTCGGCTTGCTCCAGCGGCAAGGTGCGCGCCAGCCACGCGTTGCTGGCGATGGGCTTTGACGCCGAGGCCGGGTCATGTGCGCTGCGGGTCTCGTTGGGGCCGGATACGCGCGAAGAAGATGTGCTGCGTTTCGCCGAGTATTGGCTGAAATGCGAAGGGAAACACCGCGCGCGGCGTGGCTGAGCGAACAGGAGAGCCGAGCATGGCAGAGGTTGATCAAGTCGAAGTTCGCGAGGGCGTGGACCGTGAGACGGTGGAAGCCGTTCAAAACATGGGCGCGTATAAATACGGCTGGAACACGGAAATCGAGATGGACTACGCGCCCAAGGGCGTGAACGAGGACATCGTGCGCTTGATTTCCGGCAAGAATGACGAACCGGACTGGATGACCGAATGGCGCCTTCAGGGTTTTGCGCGCTGGCAGGATATGAAAATGCCCGATTGGGCGCTGTTGAACGTCCCCGGCATCGACTTTCAGGACATCTATTACTACGCGCGCCCCAAAAGCATGGAGGTCAAACCGAAATCGCTTGATGAGGTCGATCCCAAGCTGCTGGCAACCTACGAAAAACTGGGCATTCCGCTGAAAGAGCAGTTGGTTCTGGCTGGCGTTGAGGGCGCAGAGGAATACGATCCCAATGAGCGCCAGGTCGCCGTGGATGCGGTGTTTGATTCTGTTTCCGTGGGCACGACCTTCAAGGCCAAGTTGGCCGAGGCGGGGGTAATCTTCTGCTCGATCTCCGAGGCAATCCAAGAGCATCCCGAGTTGGTGAAGAAATATCTCGGGACTGTCGTGCCTCAGGGCGACAATTATTTCGCAGCGCTGAATTCGGCTGTGTTCTCGGACGGCTCGTTTGTTTACGTGCCGCCGGGTGTGCGCTGCCCGATGGAACTGAGCACATATTTCCGCATCAATGCCGAAAACACCGGCCAGTTTGAACGCACGCTGATCATTGCCGATAAGGGCAGCTATGTGAGCTACCTTGAGGGCTGCACCGCGCCCAAACGCGACACCGCGCAGCTGCACGCCGCCGTGGTCGAAATCATCGTTGAGGAAGACGCGGAGGTGAAATACTCCACCGTGCAAAACTGGTATCCGGGCGATGAGAACGGCAAGGGCGGCATCTATAACTTCGTCACCAAACGCGCCGATTGTCGTGGGGACCGGGCGAAAGTGATGTGGACGCAGGTGGAAACCGGCTCGGCGATCACGTGGAAATACCCGTCCTGCATTTTGCGCGGCAATGAAAGCCAAGGCGAGTTCTACTCGATCGCGATCGCCAACAATTACCAGCAGGCCGATACCGGCACCAAGATGATCCATCTGGGGCGCGACACGCGCTCGCGCATCGTTTCCAAGGGGATCTCGGCTGGGCATGCGCAAAACACTTATCGCGGGCTGGTTTCTATGCACCCCAAGGCCAAGGAATCGCGCAACTACACGCAATGCGACAGTTTGCTGATCGGCGATCAATGTGGCGCGCACACGGTGCCTTATATTGAGGTCAAGAATAATTCGAGCCGGGTCGAGCACGAGGCCACCACCTCGAAGGTCGATGACGATCAACTGTTTTACTGCCGCGCGCGGGGCATGGACGAGGAAGAAGCCGTCGCGCTTGTCGTGAATGGTTTCTGCCGCGAAGTGCTGCAAGCGCTGCCGATGGAATTCGCGATGGAAGCGCAGGCGCTGGTCGCGATCTCTCTGGAGGGGAGCGTCGGGTGAGACAGGCGAAATTTCTCCCTGAGGTTGTCACCGATGCGCCCCAATTGGGGCGCAATCGGGCAGCAGTTTCGGACCTGTTGAATGACAGATCTGGGGTTGAAAATGTCCTTAGCCAGCACCAATTTTTCCGATCGCCTCTCGCGCATCGAATCGTCGCAAAAACGCCTCAAGGGCGGCGTCGTGCTGCATGTCGGGGACAACGAGATGCGCGTGCGCTCGGTCTCCGAGCTGCGCCGCGCGGTCGCGCAAGAGAAGACCACCACCGGGTTTCGGCCCTTCGCGTTTCTCGGCGCAACGGTTCTTGGGACGTTCGGGGTTGTGGCAGCGCTGGCGCTACGCGAACGCATTTTGACGCCGCAAATCGCAGCCTTGATCAACAATCATCCCCAACTTGCCGTCTTCGGGGCAGCTTTGCTGATCGCGATGATCGTGGGCTTTTTCCTGCGGCTGACATCGATCAAATTGCTTGCCTTTCAGATCGCTGGAATCCTTCTGACAATGGCCACGCTGCACAATCTCGCATTCTGGCAGCCTCAGATTGCGGCGCAGGTTTTCTCGCCCGATTGGGTGGCGCATCAGACCGCGACGCATGCCGCGCGCACGGTTATCTTCGGCCAGACGACCATCCCCTTCTGACTTTCGGGCGCGCGACCCGATTGGGTCGCCGCGCTGGAGGTCAGCTATGATCATCACCACAACCCCGACGGTCGAGGGACGCCCGATCACCTCTTATCACGGCATTGTCGTGGGCGAGGCGATCATGGGCGCCAATATCGTGCGTGATCTGTTCGCGCAGGTCACCGATATCGTTGGCGGGCGCTCGGGCGCCTATGAATCCAAATTGCAAGATGCGCGCGAAACCGCGCTGCGCGAGCTTGAAGAGCGCGCCCTGAAACTGGGCGCCAATGCCGTTGTCGGCGTGGACCTCGATTACGAGGTCGTCGGCCAATCCATGCTTATGGTGTCGGCCTCCGGCACCGCAGTCACCCTTTCCTGAAGGACCGAAATATGTTGGAAATCAAGAACCTGCACGTCAAACTTGAAGAAGAGGACAAGCAAATCCTTAAGGGCGTGAACCTGACACTCGAGGATGGCAAGGTCCATGCGATCATGGGGCCGAACGGCTCGGGTAAATCGACGCTGAGCTATGTTCTGTCGGGGCGCGATGGCTATGAGGTCACGCAAGGCGAGGCGCATCTAAACGGTCTGAACCTGCTGGAGGCCGAGCCCGAAGAACGCGCCGCTGCCGGTCTGTTCCTGGCCTTCCAATACCCGGTCGAAATTCCGGGCGTGGGCAATATGACCTTCCTGCGCACCGCGCTGAACTCGCAGCGCAAGGCGCGTGGCGAGCCCGAGATTTCGGCGGGCGATTTCCTCAAACTCGTGCGCGAAAAAGCGAAGTCGCTGAAAATCGACGCTGAGATGCTGAAGCGTCCGGTCAATGTCGGCTTTTCGGGCGGTGAGAAAAAACGCAACGAAATTCTGCAGATGGCGATCCTTGAGCCGAAAATGTGCATCCTGGATGAAACCGATTCGGGCCTTGATGTGGATGCAATGCGTCTGGTCTCGGACGGGGTGAACGCGCTGCGCGATGGCACGCGGTCGTTCCTAGTGATCACCCATTACCAGCGTTTGCTCGATCACATCAAACCCGATGTCGTGCATATCATGGCCGATGGTCGCATCATCGAAACGGGTGGGCCGGAACTGGCGCTTGAGGTCGAGAAAAACGGCTATGCCGCGCTGCTGGACAAGCACGGTATCGCGCAGGAGATGGCGTAATGTCGGCTGTCGAGAAAATGACCCCCGCCGAGGCGCGGCTGGCCCGTGTCACCTTGCCCGAAGGGATGGGCCCGGCGCGGCGCGCGGCGCTCGATCGACTGGTTGCGATGGGCCTGCCAGGTCGGCGTGATGAATATTGGCGCTGGACCAATCCGACCGATCTGATTGCGCCCGAGCCGGTGCCCGCCGCGCCTTTCGTCGATGACGAGCCCGCGCTGTTTGGCGATGTTGAGCGGCTCAAAATCGTGTTCCGCGATGGTGTGTTTGACGCCGAGGCGTCCGATGATCTGGCCCTCTCGGGCATCGAGATCTCGCGCCTTTCCGAGGCGCGTGATGTGAATTGGGCCAGCGGACTTTATGGCACGCTGGAAACCGCCGGCCAGACCCCGGTTGAGCGCCCCTTTGCCGCGCTCAACACCGCGTCGGCCGAAGATGGTGTGCTGATCCGTGTGACGGGTAAGGTCGAGACGCCCGTAAACCTGATTTATATCCATGAATCAGATAGTTCTGATGCGATCTTGCACCACGTTATCAAGCTGGAAGAGGGCGCCGAGATCACCGTTCTGGAAAACGGCCCGGCAGGCGCACGCGCCAATCTGGTGATGGAAGTGGATGTCGCCAAATCCGCGCGGTTTCACCATATCCGCGTTCAGGGCCGCGATCACGAACGCCGTATGCTGACCGGCATTTTCGCCCGCATCAATGAGGGCGCGCTGTTCAAAAGCTTCACGCTCAGTTCAAACGGGGCGCTCACGCGCAACGAATGCGTGCTCGATATCGTGGGAGATGATGCCAATGCCCATGTCGCAGGCGCGGCGTTGGGCGATGCAAAAACGCGCCCGTTTCATCATGACGACACGATCTTCATCACCCACGGCGCTGAGCGCGGCGAAAGCCGTCAGGTGTTCAAAAAAGTGCTGAAGAACGGCGCACAGGGCGTGTTCCAGGGCAAAATTCTGGTGAAACCCGGCGCGCAGAAAACCGATGGCTACCAGATCAGTCAGGCCTTGCTGCTGGATGAGGACAGCCAGTTCCTTGCCAAGCCCGAGCTGGAAATCTACGCCGACGACGTGCAATGCTCGCATGGCTCCACCACCGGGGCGATTGACGAGACGGCGCTGTTCTACCTGCGCTCGCGCGGCATTCCGACTGAGGAGGCGACGGCGCTGCTGGTGCTGTCTTTCCTCGCCGATGCGATTGAGGAGATCGAGCAAGAGCGTTTCCGCGATGAGATCGTGACCCGGCTGGAAGGCTGGCTTGCGCGGCATCGCAGCTGAGATGGCGGCCACCGACGATATCTGGCGCAGCTATCGCCGCCCGCGCGTGGTGATGCGCGAACATCTGGCGCGCGCGCGTTCTGAGCCGCGCGCGCTGGTGTTCTTGCTGCTCGCGCTGACGGTGATTTTCATCGGTCAATGGCCGCGCTTGTCACGCCTGTCCTACCAGATGCCAGATCAGCCGATGGTCGGGCTAATGATGGGCACGCTTCTGGCGCTTTTGGCCATGATCCCCGTGTTTTACGCCTTGGCCGCGCTTGGCCATCTCGGCGCGAAACTGATTGGCGGGCAGGGCAGCTGGTATGGTGCGCGCGTGGCGCTGTTCTGGGCGCTGCTGGCGGTGTCGCCGCTGATGCTGCTGCAAGGTCTGGTGGCGGGTTTTATCGGGGCCGGCCCGCAATTGGCGCTTGTTTCGGGGCTTGTGTTCATCGTCTTCGTGGTGTTCTGGATGGCGGGGCTGCGCGTGGCCGAGTTTGAAACGGAGACGTCGTAATGCCCGATCTCAAGGATTGGTTGATCCGCAGCTTCTCCGAGCCGCAAGCCGTCGCGCGCGAGTTGATGGCGCTGCGTCTGGATATGTCCACCCGGCTTTTGGCGATGGCGCTGGTTGTGGTCATGACGGTGATCTTGGGCACGCTGGCGCAGATGGTTTTCGTGCTCATTACCAAGATTGAACTCGGTGATTTGACGGCGCCCCTTGCCGTGATGGGGCTGCAGATTGCGTTGATTCTATATGGCGCTTTCGTGCTTAGCTTCGTCGGGCAACGCTTTGGCGGGCAGGGCAGCTTTGGTGACGCGCTGTTGCTGATCACCTGGATCGAGTTCGTGCTGATGGTCGGGCAGACGATTCAGGTCGTTTTGATGGTGTTCTTTCCGGTTTCGGCCACGATCATGTCGATCCTGCTGATCGGGTTGATGTTCTGGCTTTTTGTGCAATTCAGCATGGCGCTCCATGGCTTTACCAACCCGTTCGCGGTGGCGGTCGGGGTGCTTTTAACCTTTGTCGGCTCGGCGCTGGTGGCGGGGTTGATTCTGGTTTCGACAGGTTTGCTGCAAGTGCCCGCAACGCTGTGAGGAAAACAGATGTATGATATCGCGAAAATCCGCGCCGATTTCCCGATCCTGAGCCGCGAGATCAACGGCAAGCCTTTGGTTTACCTTGATAACGGGGCGTCCGCGCAAAAGCCGCGCGTGGTCGTGGATGCGATGAGTGATCTGTATCTCAACGACTATGCCAATGTGCACCGCGGGCTGCATACGCTGTCCAATATCTCGACCGAGAAATACGAAAGCACGCGGGCCATCGTGGCGCGTTTCTTGGGCGTAAAGAACGAGGATGAGATCGTCTTCACCACCGGCGCGACCGAGGGGATCAATCTGATTTCTTACGGCTGGGCCGCGCCAAATTTGCAGCCGGGCGATGAAATTTTGCTATCGGTGATGGAGCATCACGCCAATATCGTGCCGTGGCATTTCCTGCGCGAACGTCAGGGCGTGGTGCTGAAATGGGTGGAGCCAGAACCCGATGGTTCGCTGCCGCCCGAAAAAGTCCTCGAGGCGATCACGGATCGCACCAAGCTGATCGCAATTGCGCATATGTCCAATGTGTTAGGAACCAAAGTTGATGTTGCGAGCATCGCCAAATCTGCGCGCGAAAAAGGCATCGCGACGCTGGTGGATGGCTCGCAAGCGGCGGTGCATGGGCCCGTAGATGTCGATGCGATTGGCGCAGATTTCTACGTCATCACCGGGCATAAACTCTATGGGCCCTCGGGCTCGGGCGCGATTCATATCCGCTCTGAACGCATGGCGCAGATGCGGCCCTTCATGGGTGGCGGTGATATGATCGACACGGTCACGCGCGACAGCGTTACCTACAACACCCCGCCGATGAAGTTTGAGGCCGGAACCCCCGGCATCGTGCAGCAAATTGGCATGGGTGTGGCGCTGGAATATATGATGGGTGTCGGGATGGAGAACATCGCCGCGCATGAGCGCGATCTGCGCGACTATGCGCAGGTCAAGTTGGCGGGTCTGAACTGGCTTAGCCTGCAGGGCACGGCTGCGGACAAAGGCGCGATCTTCTCGTTCACGCTCAGCGGGCCGGCGCATCCCCATGATATCTCAACGATTCTCGATAAGCGCGGTGTAGCCGTGCGCGCAGGCCAGCATTGCGCCGGGCCACTGATGGATTGGCTCGGGGTGACGGCTACGGCGCGCGCCTCTTTTGGGATGTATAACACCCGAGACGAGGTCGACGCGCTGATCTCTGCGCTGGAGCTGTGCCACGATCTGCTGGGATAGCCCCAAAGGCGCATAAAAAGTGAGCGGGCAGGGCCTTGGCCTAAACCTGTTATCTAGGTGCGTATTTTTTGATCAATCGCCCGCGCCTTGGGCCCTTTCTGCGCGCTTTGTGCATTTTGCGAGTGTGAAGCGGGCCGGGCACACCTAGTCTTAGGGAGAACAATGAACGGGGCGCATCGATTATGGCGATTCATGCCAGCATTCACCATCTGACCCATTACACTTATGATCGGCCGGTCACTTTGGGCCCCCAACTCATCCGGCTGCGGCCTGCGCCCCATTCGCGCACGCGCGTGATCTCGCATTCGCTCAGGGTTTCGCCCGGCGGGCATTTCGTGAACCATCAGCAAGACCCCTATGGCAACTGGCTGGCGCGGTTCGTGTTTCCCGAGCCGGTGCGCGAGTTCAAGATCGAGGTCGATCTGACCGCCGATATGACCGTCTACAACCCGTTTGATTTCTTCGTCGAAGACAGCGCCGAGACGTGGCCGTTTGAGTATTCCGACGACCTGCGCGATGACCTGTCGATTTATCGCACCCCCGAACCCGAAGGCCCGTTGCTGGCGCAATTCGTGGGCGCGCTGAATTTTCAGGAAAACCGCACCGTTGATTTCCTGATCGCGCTGAATGCGCGGATTTCGCAGGTTGTGGGCTATACGATCCGAATGGAGGCAGGCGTGCAGACGCCCGATGAGACGCTTTCGAGCAAGATGGGGTCTTGTCGTGACAGCTCGTGGCTGTTGGTGCAGGTGCTGCGTCATCTGGGTTTTGCGGCGCGGTTTGTCTCGGGCTATCTCATTCAGCTCAAACCCGATCTTGAGGCGCTGGATGGCCCTTCGGGGACCGATCACGATTTCACCGATCTGCATGCGTGGTGTGAGGTGTTCTTGCCCGGTGCAGGCTGGATCGGTTTGGACCCGACTTCGGGTCTACTGACGGGGGAATCCCATATTCCACTGGCCGCGACCCCGCATTATCGCAATGCAGCGCCGATTTCGGGCGGGTTTGCCGCCCAGGGCACGCCAGAGGTGAATTTCGACTTCGACATGACCGTGACCCGCGTGGCCGAACATCCGCGCATCACCAAACCGTTTTCCGACGAGAGTTGGGAGCGGCTCAACGCGCTGGGGCGCAAGGTTGATGAAAGTCTGGCCGCGGGCGATGTACGCCTGACGATGGGCGGCGAGCCCACCTTTGTCTCCATTGATGATTTCGAAAGCGCTGAGTGGAACACCGACGCGGTTGGCCCGCAAAAACGTGCGTTGGCAGATACGCTAATCCGCAAACTGCGCGACCGTTTCGCGCCGGGCGGTTTCTTGCATTACGGGCAAGGCAAGTGGTACCCGGGCGAAAGCCTGCCGCGCTGGACGTTTTCGCTTTACTGGCGCCACGATGGCAAGCCGGTCTGGCGCGATGAATCGTTGATTGCCTATGAGGGCGATGACACGGGCGCAGGGCCGGAACAGGCGGGCACGCTGATGCGCGGTATCGCGCAGCGTCTGGGGCTGGAGCCGGAAAACGCCCAGCCCGCGTTTGAAGATCCCGCCGAATGGATGCTCAAAGAGGGCAACTTGCCCGACAATGTCACCCCCGAAGATAGTAAGCTGAAAAACCCCGAGGATCGCGCCCGGTTCGCGCGGGTTTTTGAGCGGGGTTTGGACAAGCCGACCGGATTTGTGCTGCCGATCCAACGCTGGCAATCCAAGGCGATGCCGGGCCATCGCTGGCGCTCGGAAAAGTGGAAAACCCGGCGTGGCAAACTGTATCTGGTGCCCGGCGACAGCCCGGCAGGTTTCCGTTTGCCCTTGGGCGCACTGCCGCATGTGCCGCCCAGCCAATACCCCTATCACTACGTCACCGATACTTCGCTGCCCAAGGATGATCTGCCCGATTTCCATGAACAGGTCGAACGCGCGGTGGCAGAGGGCTTGGTGGCCGCTGCCTCCAAAGAGCGCAGCCAACCTGTCTCCGAGGCGCAATCCTCTGACGCGGCGCAACAGATCGTCGAGCAGGAATTGGGCGCGATTGATGGCGTCGTACGCACCGCGATTTCAGTGGAACCGCGTGATGGGCGGCTCTGTGTCTTCATGCCTCCGACCGAGGATCTTGAGGACTATCTGGAGCTGATTGCCGCCGCCGAGGAAAGCGCCAGGGAAATGGGTCTGCCGATCCATATCGAGGGCTACGCACCGCCCTCGGACCCGCGTCTCAACGTGATCCGCGTCGCTCCCGATCCGGGCGTGATCGAGGTCAATATTCACCCCGCCCACAACTGGGAAGAATGCGTGGCCACCACCGAGGCGATCTATGAAGAGGCCCGCCAGTCCCGTCTGGGCGCCGATAAGTTCATGATCGACGGGCGGCACACGGGCACCGGCGGGGGCAACCATGTGGTCGTGGGCGGCGAAACCTTGCTTGACAGCCCGTTTCTACGCCGCCCCGATCTGCTCAAATCGCTAATCCTGACATGGCAGCGCCACCCCTGCCTGAGCTACCTGTTTTCGGGTCTGTTCATCGGCCCGACCTCACAGGCCCCGCGTATCGACGAGGCGCGCCACGACACGCTGTATGAGCTGGAAATCGCGCTGAGCCAGATCAATCCGCCAACCGAGGGCGCAGTGCCCCCGGCCTGGCTGGTGGATCGGCTGCTGCGCAATATGCTGACCGATGTGACGGGCAACACCCACCGCGCCGAGATCTGCATCGACAAGTTGTTCTCGCCTGACGGACCGACCGGCCGTTTGGGTCTGGTCGAGTTCCGCGGCTTTGAGATGCCGCCAGATCCGCGCATGTCCTTGGCCCAACAATTGCTGCTGCGCGCCATCATCGCGCGCTGCTGGAATGCGCCGATCTCGGGCAAGCCGGTGCGTTGGGGGACGGTGCTGCATGACCGTTTCATGCTACCCCATTTCCTGTGGGAAGACCTGCGCGATCTACTGTCGGATCTGCGCGATCATGGCTTTGACCTTGATCCGCAATGGTTTGAGGCGCAGGCCGAGTTCCGCTTTCCGTTCTGTGGTCAGATCGAGGCCGAGGGCGTGCATCTCGAAATCCGCCAAGCGCTGGAGCCATGGCATGTGCTGGGCGAAACCGGAGCGATTGGCGGCACGGTGCGCTATACCGACAGCTCGGTCGAACGGCTTCAGGTCACGATGACCTCGCTGCATCAAGATCGCTACAAGATCATGTGCAACAAACGCCCGGTGCCGCTGGCCAAGACCGCGACCTCCGGAAAATTGGTGGGCGGTGTGCGCTACAAGGCGTGGCAACCCGCCGAGGCGCTGCACCCGACGCTGCCGGTCAATGCGCCCCTGACCTTTGATATCTATGATGACTGGACGGGCAGGGCGATTGCAGGCTGTGTCTATCACGTCGCCCATCCCGGCGGGCGCAGCTATGACACTTTCCCGATCAATGGCAACGAGGCCGAGGCGCGCCGTCTTGCGCGGTTCGAACCCCATGGCTACAGCCCCGGTGATTACCGACCCGCGCCGGAACAAACGCATCCGGAGTTTCCCCATACGCTTGACCTGCGCCGCCCCATCGGGCTGAGTTGATGCGGTAAATCTCGGAGACCCGATGGAGCAACCCAACAGTCAGATCGAACGCCACCCGCTTTTGGCGCGCTATCGGCCTGCGCCGGGCGTGTCGGATGAATTGTTTGACACGCACGGTCGTATGCGCCCGGTCTGGCGCCCCTTTGTGGAAAAATTCCTTGAACTGCCGCCCGCGGAAATCGCGCAGCGTTTTGAGCGGGGTGATCAATATCTGCGCGATGCGGGGGTCTATTACCGGCGTTACTCCAACGATCCCTTGACCGAACGCGAATGGCCGCTCAGCCATATTCCGGTGATTTTGCACGAAACAGAATGGGGCCGGATTTGCGACGGGCTGGCGCAGCGCGCCGATCTTCTTGAGGCGGTGATGGCCGATCTCTATGGCCCCGGTCGGCTGGTCAGCGACGGGCATCTGCCGCCCGAACTGATCGCGGGCAATCAGCATTGGTTGCGCCCGATGGTCGGCGTGCCTCCGCGTGGCGGGCATTACCTGCATTTCTTGGCGTTTGAGATCGGGCGCTCGCCGGACGGGTCGTGGTTCGTGCTCGGTGATCGCGCGCAGGCCCCCTCGGGGTCGGGGTTTGCTCTGGAAAACCGGATGGCGACGGGGCGGATCTTTCCCGAAAGCTTCCCGCGTGACCACATCCACAAATTGGCGGCGTTTTTCGGAGATTTTCGCAGCGCTTTGGAGGATCTGGCCTCGCAGGGGCATGAGGGCGCGCGCCGTGCCGCCATCCTGACGCCGGGTCCGGCCAATGACAGCTATTACGAGCATACCTATATCGCGCGCTATCTTGGTCTGCCGCTGCTTGAGGGCGAGGATCTGCTGGTCGAAAACGGCCAAGCGATGGTGCGCACGATTGAGGGGCCAAAACCGCTTGGGGCGCTGTGGCGGCGCATGGATGCGGGCTTTGCCGATCCGCTAGAGTTCCGTCCCGAAAGCCAGATCGGCACACCCGGCCTGATGGAGGCGGTGCGGCTGGGCAATCTGGCGATGGCCAATGCGCTTGGTGCGGGTGTGCTGGAAACGCGCGCTTTGATGGCGTTCTTGCCCAAAATATCGCGCGTTTTACGGGGCCAGCCGCTTGCGATGAGCAATATCGCGACGTGGTGGTGTGGCAGCTCAACGGAGCGCGAACATGTGCGCAAAAATGCGGCCAATATGATGATTGGCCCCGCTATGGCGGTGGATCTGCCCTTTGATCTGGATGCCACAACCGCACTGGGGGGAACCTTTCGCGGCACGGCACAAGACTCAATTGCGCAATGGCTTGAGGCAGAGGGTTCTAATCTGGTGGGGCAAGAGGCGGTCACGCTCTCGACCACGCCAGCTTGGCGCAACACGCCCGATGGCGGCGCGCTGCGGCCCTGTCCGATGACGGTTCGGGTGTTTGCCGCGCGCACCGCGCATGGCTGGCGCTTCATGAAGGGCGGCTATGCGCGCATCGGCCCCGAAGGCGACACCACCGCGCTGTCGATGCAGCGCGGCGGGGCGGTGGCCGATGTCTGGATCGTCGCAGATCGCCCGGTGCCGCCCATCACTTTGGCGCCCCCCGCCGGAACCGAGTTTCGGCGGGAAACGCAAGGCACTTTGCCTGCGCGCGCAGCGGATAACCTGTTTTGGCTTGGACGTTATATCGAGCGCTGCGAAGATGCGATCCGTCTGATCCGCGCCTATCATCTGCGCCTTGCGGCGACGGGCAGCGCCGCCGATCCGCGCCTTGTACGTATGGGCGAGTTTCTGGATGCCGTGGGCATTGATGTCAGCGATCCGGTGCCCGAGGCGCTGATTGCGCGGCTGGATGCGGCGCGGGCGTGTGCGTCGAAATTGCGCGACCGGTTTTCCACCGATGGCTGGCTTGCGCTGCAAGATCTGGCCAAGACCGCGCGCCAGATGACGCAAACCTCGCGCCCTGGCGATGATACCGCGCGCGCGATGGGGGTGTTGTTGCGCAAGATCACCGGGTTTACCGGCTTGGTGCATGAAAATATGTATCGCTTTGCGGGCTGGCGGTTTCTGTCCATCGGGCGGGCGTTGGAACGCGCAGATGCCATGGCGGCTTTGCTGATACAATTCACCGATGCGGATGCGCCCGAAGGTTCGCTCGATCTTGCCGTTGAGGTGGGCGATAGCGTGATCACCCATCAACGCCGCTACCGGGTGCGCACCAATCGCGATACTGTGGTGGACCTGCTGGTGCTTGATGCCGATAATCCGCGCGCAATCATGTTCATGATCAATGACTTGAAGGTCATACTTGAAGCGCTCCCCAAGGCGCAGGTCGATGGTCGGCCGGGGCCGATCTTGCGCGCGCTTTTGCCGTTGCGTACGGAATTGTCGGTTGCCGAGCCCAAGATGATCACGCCGCAATACCTGAGAAAATTGCGCAGCCAGCTGTATCAGGTCTCTGATCTGATATCTGACAGTTATTTAAGGTAGTCCAATGCGTTATGAGCTGAAGCTAAAGCTGAAATACGCCTATGACGCGCCCTCTGATCACGCGCGCAACATGTTGCGTTTGCTGCCGGGCGATATCGAAGGCGTGCAATTGGTGCGCGCGCGGCTGTTGCAGTTTGATCCGGTCCCGTCTGAACGTCATGACAGCTGCGACTTTTTCGGCAATGTCGTGACCTCGGTGGCGTGGCATCTGCCCTTGGCGGAAATCGAGGTCACGCTGGAGGCGAAGGTCGATCGTTTGGCGGCATCCTCGGCGTTTGATCTGTCGTGCTCGTTGGGGGAGTTGCGTGAAGAACTGGCCCAGCAACGCGATTTGGGGCCGATGAGCCCGCATCATTTTATGGGGGCCTCGCACCGCGCTGCGCCCGATCCTGACATGACCGCCTTTGCGCGCTCGCTGATTTCGCCCGGCATGACCGCCTATCAGGCGATTGAGGCGATTGGGCGCGCGCTGTTTGAAGAGATGCGTTTTGACGCCAAGGCCACCGATGTGGATACCCCCGCCGCCGAGGCTTTTGCCAATCGCCATGGCGTGTGTCAGGATTTCACCCATATCATGATTTCTTGTTTGCGCGGGATCGGCGTGCCTGCGGGCTATGTGTCCGGGTTTTTGCGTACCTATCCGCCCCCCGGGCAACCGCGTCTTGAGGGGGCGGATGCAATGCATGCCTGGGTGCGCGCCTGGGCGGGGGTCGATATGGGTTGGGTGGAGTTCGATCCGACCAACAATCAGACCGCAGGCGAGGATTATATTACCGTTGGCTATGGGCGCGATTACGATGATGTGCCGCCCTTGCGCGGGGCAATGCGCGGGGCAGGTGGGCAGCAAAGCGCGCAGGCGGTAGATGTCCTTGCTTTAAGCTGAACATTTCAACGCCTCGTGATGGGCGACGTTGCGGCATTTGTTGACCAAGCAATCAAATGACGTTTTACTCCCTCACCAGTTCGTGTCGGGATTTGACCTCATAAGATGGCGAGTCGGCACAGCCGAAGACTAACCAACAGGAAGGATAAATAATGACCATTCGTTCAATGCTTCTGGCATGTTCCGCCGCTGTCATGTTGACGGCGGGTGCAGCCGGGGCCAAGACGCTTGTCTATTGCTCAGAGGCTTCGCCCGAGGGGTTTGATCCCGCGCCTTATACCGCTGGCACGACCTTTGATGCGTCGTCGCACCCGGTCTATGACCAACTGGTCGAGTTCAAACCCGGCACCACCGAAATCGAACCGGGCCTGGCCGAGAAATGGGATGTGTCCGCAGACGGGCTGACCTACACCTTCCACCTGCGTCCGGGCGTGAAATTCCACTCGGTCGACGGCTTTACCCCGACGCGCGATTTTAACGCAGATGACGTGATCTTCTCGTTTGATCGTCAAGCGGACCCGAAAAACGCCTATTATCAATATGCGCCCGGCATCTCGTATGAATATTACAACGCGATGGACATGCCCAAGATCGTGAAATCGGTCGAGAAGGTCGATGATCTGACGGTCAAGTTCACCCTGACCGAGCCTAACGCGCCGTTCTTGGCAGATATGGCGATGGATTTCGCCTCGATCCTGTCCAAGGAATATGCCGACAAGCTGGCAAGCGAAGATCGCAAGGCCGACATCAACAACGTGCCCGTCGGCACTGGGCCGTTTGAATTCGTCGCCTATCAGAAAGACGCTGTGATCCGCTACAAGGCGAATCCGGACTATTTCAAAGGCAAGACCCCGGTGGATGATCTGATCTTTGCGATCACCCCCGATCCGGCTGTGCGCATGCAAAAATTGCAAGCGGGCGAATGCCAGATCATGCCCTATCCGGCACCGGCAGATATTGCCGCACTCAAAGCCGACCAGAACCTGACCGTGGAAGAGCAGCCCGGTCTGAACGTCGCCTATCTTGCCTATAACACCAAGCAAGCGCCGTTCGACAATGTGAACGTGCGTAAAGCGCTGAACATGGCGATCAACAAGCAAGCGATCATCGAAGCGGTGTTCCAAGGTGCCGGTCAAGTCGCCAAGAACCCGATCCCGCCGACCATGTGGTCCTATAACAAGGACATCAAGGACGACGCCTATGATCCTGCAGAAGCTAAGAAAATGCTTGATGCAGCAGGGGTGAAAGACCTGACGATGAACATCTGGGCGATGCCCGTGCAGCGGCCCTACATGCCCAATGCGCGCCGCACCGCCGAGTTGATGCAATCCGATCTCGCCAAGGTCGGCGTGACGGCCAATATCGTGTCCTATGAATGGGGTGAATACCTCAAGAAATCCAAAGATCCGGCCCGCGACGGGGCGGTGATCTTGGGCTGGACGGGTGACAATGGCGATCCCGACAACTTCTTGGGCGTGCTGCTGAGCTGTGCGGGTGCGGAAAGCGGTGCCAACCGTGCCTTCTGGTGTGACAAGGATTTCGAAAACCTGATCACCAAGGCCAAGCAAAGCTCGGATATGGCAGAGCGCACCAAGCTGTATGAGCAGGCGCAGGTCGTGTTCAAAGAGCAAGCACCGTGGGACACGCTGGCCCATTCGACGGTGTTCATGCCGATGTCGAAAAAAGTGACCGGATATGTGATGAGCCCGCTGGGTGGTCATGACTTCTACGGGGTGGACATTCAGGAATAATCCTGAGCCACTGACATATCCTTTAGGGGCGCCCGGTTGATCCGGGCGCCCCGATAATTTAGCAGGCTGACATGATCAGATTTTTCCTCGGCAAGATTCTCTGGCTGATCCCGACCTTGATCGGAATCACCATTGTGGCCTTCGGGTTCGTGCGGGTGCTTCCCGGTGATCCGGTGCTTCTTATGGCGGGCGAGCGCGGGCTAAGCCCGGAACGCTATGCCGAACTGACCCATCAACTGGGCTTTGATCGCCCGATCTGGGTGCAATATGGCGAGTTTCTGTGGCGCGTGCTGCATGGCGATCTGGGCAATAGCCTCGTCACGCACCGCCCTGTTTTGCATGAATTCCTGACGCTATTCCCGGCCACGCTTGAGCTCGCGTTCTGCGCGATGTTTCTGGCCATCGTCATCGGTGTGCCGGTGGGCGTGATCGCCGCTATCAAGCGCGGCTCGTGGTTTGATCAAGTCTCGATGACGACGGCGTTGGTGGGCTATTCGATGCCGATCTTCTGGTGGGGCCTGCTCTTGATCATCCTGTTCTCGGGCGTGTTGCACTGGACCCCGGTTTCGGGGCGCATTTCGCTGATGTATTACTTCCCCAATGGCACGAATTTCATGATCTGGGACGCGATTGCCTCGGGGCAGAAAGGCGCGCTGGCCTCGGCGCTCAGCCATCTGATTTTGCCCTCGATCGTGCTGGCCACGATTCCATTGGCGGTGATTGCACGCCAGACCCGTTCGGCGATGCTTGAAGTGCTGGGCGAAGATTATGTGCGCACCGCACGCGCCAAGGGCATGCCGCCGCGTCGGGTGATCGGTATTCACGCGCTGCGCAACGCGATGATCCCGGTGGTCACCACGATTGGCCTTCAGGTTGGCATGTTGATGGCCGGGGCGATCCTGACCGAGACGATCTTTAGCTGGCCCGGAATCGGCAAGTGGATGGTCGATTCAATCTCGCGGCGCGACTATCCATCGGTGCAGGGCGGGCTGCTGATGATCGCGGTGATCGTGATGGTCGTGAACCTGATCGTGGACCTGCTGTATGGTCTTATCAATCCTCGTATCCGGCATAGGTGACATCATGGCTGACACAACACTCACGCCGGGAACCCGTCGCGCCCAATTGGCCGAATTCTGGTTTTACTTTAGCGAGAACCGTGGCGCTGTCATAGCACTCGTGGTGTTCGCGCTGATCTTGTTTGCCGCCATTGCCGCACCGCTACTGGCCGGGCATGGGCCCGATGTGCAATTTCGCGACACCCTGTTGGCCAAGCCGATGACCGGTAATGCGCATGGCCATTTTTGGCTGGGCACCGATGCCATTGGGCGCGATATCTTGTCACGACTGCTGTTTGGCGCGCGCTATTCGCTGTTCGTGGGCTTTTTCGTGGTTGTGCTGGCGCTGTCGGTCGGGGTGATCCTTGGCTTGCTGGCAGGCTGGTTTGGCGGTTGGATCGACACCGTGATCATGCGGGTGATGGATGTGATCCTTGCGTTTCCGTCGCTGCTTTTGGCGCTGGTTTTCGTGGCGATCCTTGGCCCCGGATTGATCAATGCGATGATTGCGATTGCGATCGTGTATCAGCCCCATTTCGCCCGTCTCACCCGCGCGGCGGTGTTGGGGGAGCGCTCGAAAGATTACGTCATGGCGGCGCAGGTTGCAGGCGCGGGCGATATGCGGCTGATGTTTCGCACCGTACTGCCCAACTGCCTCGCGCCGCTGATCGTTCAAGGCACGATGAGCTTTTCCAACGCGATCCTCGATGTCGCCGCGCTTGGCTTTCTCGGGATGGGCGCGCAGCCCCCGACACCGGAATGGGGCACGATGCTATCTGAGGCGCGTGAGTTCATTCTGCGCGCCTGGTGGGTCGTGACCTTCCCGGGGCTTGCGATCCTGATCACGGTGCTGGCGATCAACCTGATGGGTGATGGCTTGCGCGATGCGCTTGACCCGAAACTGAAGCGGAGCTGAGCCAATGTCCTTGCTGAAAATCCGCAACCTCACCGTTGAATTCGACACCGCCGCGGGGCCATTTCGCGCCGTGGATTCCATCGATGTCGAGGTCAGCCAACGCGAAGTTCTCGCCATCGTCGGGGAATCCGGCTCGGGCAAATCCGTCTCGATGCTGGCGGTGATGGGGCTGTTGCCCGATACCGCCACGATCACCGCCGATGTGATGGAATATGACGGGCGCGACATGCTGAAAATGTCGGACCGCGAGCGGCGTTCGATCATCGGGCGCGAAATTTCGATGATCTTTCAAGAGCCGATTTCGTCGCTCAATCCCTCGTTCACCTGCGGCTACCAGATTGAGGAGGTGCTGCATCGCCACCTTGGCCTGAAAGGGGCAGCAGCGCATAAACGCGCGCTAGAACTGTTCGATCAGGTCGGCATTCCCGAACCCGAGCGGCGGCTGAGATCGTATCCCCATCAGCTTTCGGGCGGGCAATGTCAGCGAGTGATGATCGCGATGGCGATTGCGTGCAAACCCAAGCTTCTGATCGCAGATGAGCCGACAACAGCGCTTGATGTAACGATCCAGAAACAGATCCTCGATCTGCTGATGGCTTTGCAGGAAGATTATGGCATGGGGCTGATCATGATCACCCATGACATGGGCGTGGTGGCGGAAACCGCCGACCGTGTCAGCGTGCAATATCAGGGCAAAAAGATGGAAGAGGCCGATGTGCTGAGCCTGTTTGAGAACCCCCAGCACCCCTACACCCGTGCGCTGCTGGCAGCTTTGCCAGAAAACGCGACGGGGGATCGGCTGCTGACAGTGAGTGATGGTTGGGAGGGGCTGGTATGAGCGTGATCTTAGAGGTGCGCGACGTGACGCGCGACTATACCGTCTCGGGCGGATTCATGCGCCCTGCGCGCATCATTCGCGCGCTGCATGGCATTTCCTTCGCGCTTGAGCAGGGCAAAACGCTGGCGATTGTCGGGGAATCTGGCTGCGGAAAATCGACGCTCGCGCGCATTCTGACGCTGATCGACCCGGCCAATTCCGGCGAGTTGCTGATCGAAGGTCAGCGCATCGACATCACCGCGCAAAAGATCACACCCGAGCTGCGCGCCAAAGTGCAGATCGTGTTTCAAAACCCGTATTCCTCGCTGAATCCGCGTCAGAAAGTGGGCGAGGTGCTGACGGAACCGCTGATCATCAACACCAAAATGTCGGCCAATGAGCGCCGTGAGCGCGCCGAAACCATGCTGGAAAAAGTCGGGCTCGAGCGGCGCCATTACAACCGCTATCCGCATATGTTTTCTGGCGGTCAGCGCCAACGGATCGCGATTGCGCGCGCGCTGATGCTCAACCCGAAAGTTCTTATTCTCGATGAGCCGGTATCGGCGCTCGATCTATCGATTCAGGCACAAGTTTTGAATCTTCTCAAAGACTTGCAGGACGAGTTTAATCTAACTTATGCCTTCATCAGTCATGATCTTTCGGTGGTGCGCTATTTCGCCGATGAGGTGATGGTGATGAAGGATGGTGAGGTGGTGGAACACGCGCCGCGCGATGCGATCTTTGCCAATCCACAGCACGAATATACGCGCACCTTGCTGGCCGCGACCCCGATTGCCGATCTCGACAAAATCCGCGCCCGTCAAGAGCGCCGTCGCGCGCTGTTTGAAACGGCATGATCCGAAAGCGGAGCACCGTCAGATCGCTTAGATAATCACGCCTTTGCGCAGGATGAAGCTGCCAAAGCGGCGGGTTTCGGTGCAGCGCACGACGCCAAATCCGGCACGGGCGCGGGCGTAAAACGCTTGTCGCTCCAGCGAGCCGCATCACCGGCAGCTTGGTCATCACGCGACGTATCGTATCGGCGGATCAATTCCCTTGAGCAGTGAGGGGCCATGCGCTGGCCCCCGACAGTACGGCTAAAAATCGCGGCAAAACAACTGCCTACGCGATGATCTAGGTTGAGGGCCGCGGATGATAGCAGGCCACGCGCTGATCGGGCCCGATCTGTTCCAGCACGGGCACGGTTTTGCGGCATTGATCGCTGGCATACGGGCAGCGATTGGCGAATGCGCAGCCGGGCGGCGGGTTGAGCGGATTTGGCAGCTCTGCCTGACCCTGTTCGGGGTCGCCAAGCGCGCGGCCCACGACAGGCGCGCTTTCGGCTAGCAATTTGGTGTAGGGATGGCGCGGATTGGCGAAAATCTCTTCGGCGCGACCTTCTTCGACGACCGAACCGAAATAGAGCACGGCTATGCGGTCTGACACGGCCTCAACCACCGCAAGATCGTGGCTGATGAAGAGATAGGTCAGGCCAAATTCGCGTTTGAGATCAGCGAGTAAGTTCAATACTTGCGCCTGCACTGACACATCCAGCGCCGAGACCGGTTCGTCCAAGATCAGGATGCGCGCTTGGGCGGCGAGCGCGCGCGCGATGCCGATACGCTGCGCCTGACCGCCGGAAAATTCATGCGGATAGCGATCCAGGAAATCGGCGCGCAGGTTCACACTATCGAAAATCTCAAGGATGCGCTTTTCGCGCGCTGGACGGTCCATCTTATGCAGCAGCTTCAGCGGCGCATCCATGATTTGGCGGATCGTCTTGCGTGGGTTGAGGCTGCTGATCGGGTCTTGGAACACGTATTGGATACGCTTGCCAAAGTCCGCCGGGTCGGCGGTATTGAGCGCCGCGCCCTCGATCTCGATCTGGCCCGTTGTTGAAGGGATCAGTCCCACAAGCATCCGCGCCAAGGTGGACTTGCCGCAACCGCTTTCGCCCACGATGCCCAAAGTTTCGCCGGTGGTGACCGACAGCGTGATTGGATGCACTGCCTTTACGGCCCCCTTGGCACCTCCGAAAAGTCTTTTCCCAACCAGAAATGTCTTTGATATGTCAGTGACTTGCAATGCGATGCTCATGCGGTTTCCTCCGCGAGGGTTGTTTCGGGGAACAGGCAGCGCACGGCGCGCGCATCCTCCCCGGCCAGCGCGATCTCACCTTGCCGGCAAGCCTCTTGCGCCCTCAGGCAGCGCGGGGCAAAGGCACAGCCCATGGGCAGATCATCGACCGAGGGCGGCAGGCCCGGAATGGCCTCCAGCTTGCGCTTGCCTGCGCCCAGTTCGGGCACGCAAGCGATCAGCCGCGCGGTGTAGGGATGGGCGGGCGCGTCAAGCACCGCCATCGTCGGCCCGGTTTCTACGATGCGACCCGCATACATCACCGCAACACGGTCGCAAAGCTGCGCGACAACACCGAAATCATGTGTGATAAAGATGATCGCCAGCCCACGTTCGCGCCGCAAGTCATTGAGAAGCGATAGGATTTGCGCCTGAACGGTAACATCAAGGGCCGTTGTCGGCTCATCCGCAATGATCACATCGGGGTCATTGGCCAGCGCCATCGCGATGCCCACGCGCTGGCGCATCCCGCCCGACATTTCATGGGGATAGCTGTCGATGCGCTCTTCGGCATTGGGGATGCGCACCGATCTCAGCAGATCGATTGCCTTGGCGCGCCCATCGGATTTCGAGATCGCGCAGTGGCACGAGATTGCTTCGATCAGCTGATCGCCGACCTTGTAAAGCGGATGCAGCGTGGCCAACGGATCTTGAAAGATATAGGCGACGCGGCGACCGCGCAGGCTGCGCAATTCGGGGTAGGGTGCGCCGATCATGTCCCGCCCCTCAAGGCGCGCCGCGCCCCCGGTGATCACGCCGGGCGGCGAGGCCACCAGCCCCATAATCGACAGCGCCGTGACCGATTTCCCCGAGCCAGATTCTCCAATTACCCCCAAACATTCGCCCGGCTTGACCGATAGCGACACGCCAGAAACCGCTTTATAGACCCTGTTTTTGACGTGGAACTGGGTGTGCAGGTTTTCGAGGCTTAGCAGCCCATCGGTTTGCGTTCTGGCTGCGGGCTTGTCCTTGCGATCCACCCGCGTGGCCGCCATCGGGCGGCTCAGCGCGCCCGATTTTAGGCGCGGATCAAGGGCGTCGCGCACGCCATCTCCCAGCAGGTTGATGCTCATCACGATAATCAGGATCATGATGCCGGGAATGACCGAGGTATACGGGTTGGTGATCAGGGCCGAGCGCGCCTCGCCCAGCATAGATCCCAGATCGGCCTGCGGAGGTTGGCTGCCAAGCCCGAGAAAGCTAAGCCCTGCGGTTTCCAAGATCATCCAGCCGATGGTCGTGGACATCGCGATCACGATGACGGGGATCACGTTGGGCAGGATTTCGGAGAGGATGATGCGCGCATTCGACATGCCCGCCAGTTTCGCCGCATCGACGAATTCCTTATGCGCCAGCCCCACGGTGATTCCGCGAATGTTGCGCGCGAAAAACGGGATGTTGACGACCGACACCGCGATCAGCGCGTTCACCAAGCCGGGACCGAGGGCGGCGACAATCGCCAGCGCCAGCAGAATATAGGGAAACGCCATCAGCATATCGACGCCGCGCATGATGACATTATCGGTGCGCCCGCCGTAAAACCCCGCGATGATGCCCACGGCGGCCCCGGCCACAGCCGCAAACAGCGCGGCGGCAAAGCCCACAGCCAGAGACAGCCGCGTGCCCCAAAGAAGCCTTGAGAGCAAATCACGCCCCAGTTGATCGGTGCCGAGCAGATGACCAGGCGAGAAGGGCGGCTGAAAACGGTCAGCGGTATTGGTCACATCGGGGTCGATCAGCGGCAAGAGCGGCGTGATCAGCGCCAGCACCACCACCAGCCCCATCACCACCAGACCGCCCAGCGCCATCCGATTGCGCGCCAGCAATTTGAAAAACGCGCTCATGTCTTGATCCTCGGGTCCAGCAGGCTTTGCGCCACATCGACGATGATGTTGAAAATCACGTAGCAGGCCGCAACGAACACCACGCCGCCTTGCACCAGCAGGATGTCACGCTGCAGAATGGCATCGACCAGCATCCGCCCGATGCCGGGCCACTGAAACACGATCTCGATATAAACCGCGCCCGACAGCACGAACCCCGCCTGAATGCCCAGCACCGGAATGATCGAGACCATCGCCGCGCGCAACGCATGGCCCCAGATCACGCGGCCTTCGCCGACGCCCTTGGCCCGCGCCGTGCGGATGAAATCCTGCCGCAACACTTCGAGCATGGCCGAACGCGACAGCCGCGCCACAACCCCCGTCGCCACAACCGCGAGCGCCAGCGCGGGCATGGTGAGGTGGCGGATCAGATCAGGCAGATCGCCCCCGCCATAGATCGCATACATCCCCGAAACCGGCAGCCAGCGCAGATCGACGGCGAAGAAAAGGATCATCATCATGCCAAGAAAAAACGACGGGATCGAGATGCCCAGCAGCACGACAAAGGTGATCGCCTTATCGGCAAAGCCATATTGGCGCGCCGCCGAAATTGAACCTGCGATGATGCCCAGAACGGTGCACATCACAAAAGACGTGCCCGCCAAGATCAGCGTGTTGTTGAAGCGCTCCAGCACCTCGTCGATGACGGGGCGGTTAAGCGAAAACGAGGTCCCGAAATCGCCATGCAACATGTTCCACAGCCAGATGAAATAGCGTGTCACCAGCGGCTTATCGAGGCCCAGGTCGCGGTTGATCTTGGCCACATTGTCGGGCGTGGCGTAGCTGCCCAGAATGGCCGTGGCCGGATCGCCGGGGATCATCGCCATGATCAAGAACACGATCACCGTGATGCCGAAAATCACCGGGATCGCCAGCAAAAGCCGTTTGAGGATATAGCCGCCCATTACCGCTCCGAATGGTTCGCGTCTCAAGAACAGAGGGCAGGCCGATCCGCCCGCCCTCCAAACCCGCTTAGGCCTTTTTCACGTCCTTGAGCAGCAAGAAGAACGACGGTTGCAGGGTGAAATCAGACACTTTGTCATTGCTCACTGCGTTCTGTTTCCAGTTCGCAACAAAGACCCAAGGCGCGTCGTCATGCACGATGACCTGCATCTTCTTGTATAGCTCGGCGCGCTTGGCCTGATCGGTCGAGGTCCGCGCCTCATTCAGCAGCTTGTCCACCTCGGGGTTGGAATAATAGCCCGAGTTGAACCCGCCCTTATCGGGCCAGGCATCGGTGCGCAGCGCCAGATAGGGCAGAGTGTCGGGATCGTTGGTCATCCACGCCATCTCGGCCATATCGACATGCGCGCCGTTGGCATCCAGACCGGGGTTCACTTTGCCAAGGAAGGTGTTCCATTCAAAGGTCTCGATCTTGGCGTTCAGCCCCACGGCTTTCAGATCTGCCTGAATGGCCGTGCCCATCGGCACCGGGTCAAGCATCCCCGAGCCGCCATCGGTGACATAAAACACCACTTCCGCGCCCTCGGCCCCGGCCTCTTTGATCAAGGCTTTGGCCTTTTCGGGATCGTAGGGGTAGGGCTGCAAGCTGTCGTCATGCGCCCAGGCAAAGGCCGCAGGCGTCGGGCCCGCCGCGACCGTCGCGGTGCCCTCCAGAACGTCATTGACCAGCGCTTCCTTGTTGATCGCGTAATTGGCGGCCTGACGCACGCGCTTGTCCTTGAACGGTCCCGAGGCGCAATTGAGGATCAGGAACCACAGATGCGGGCCGGCCTGTTCGACCAGATGGTAGCTTGCATTCTGGAACTCTTTGAGTGCGACGGGCGGGACCTCGACCATCAGATCAATCCCTCCGGCCAGCATCTCGGCCACGCGGGTGTTGGCGTCTGTAATGGGGCGGAATATCACCGCCTTGAGGGTCGTGGGCGTGTCCCAATAATCGGGATTGCCCTCGACCACTACGGCCTCATTGGGGCGCCATTCCTTGAACACGAACGGCCCGGTGCCCACCGGATTGCGCCCAAAATCTTTGTCGAATTTCTTCACCGCAGTGGGCGAGACGATCAACCCCGTCGGATAGGCGAGGTTGGACAGGAAGGGCGCGTAGGGCTCTTTCAGCGTGAAGGTCACGGTTGTCGCATCGGTGGCCTCGACTTTGTCCACGCTGGAGAAAAAGAACGCCAGCGGGAACGGCCCGGTGTGGTGGTAGGGGTGGGTGTCATCCAACATACGCTGGAAATTGAACACCACCGCTTCGGCGTCAAAGGGCGATCCATCGTGGAATTTGACGCCATCGCGCAGCTTGAACGTATAAGTCTTCCCGTCCTCCGAGATCGTCCAGCTTTGCGCCAGCGCCGGTTCGACCTCCAGCGTGCCCGATTTGTAGCGCACCAATCCGTCATAGATATTCATCAGGATGCGGAAATCATTCACTGCGGTGACGGCGGCCGGATCGAGCGCCTTGGGTTCGGCAATCTGGCCCACGACCAGAACACCGGGTGGGGTTTCAGCCATCGCGGCCAGATTCGTGCCCATAAGGACGCCGCTCGCCACGCCTGAAATCAGTAGCGCGCGCCGCGTGAGGGTGAGTTTTGACATTGTGACCTCTCCTGTTCAGACATGGCTGATATTTTTTATGATAATTGCATCAGGGCAAATTATCATGATAATTGCAAGAGTCAGATAAACGGAGCAGCGTGCATGACGGTTTCGATCCTCGCATTCGACAAAAAAACAGGCAATTTGGGCGGGGCTGCAATGACGGGCAGCCTGTGCGTGGGGGCTTGGGTGTTGCGTGGCGGGGCCGAATCGGGGCTGTCGGCCAGTCAGGGAACCGCGCCGTCGACGTTGTGGGGGGACGATGTCTTGACCGAGATGCGCGCTGGCAAGCCAGCGGCGCTGGCGGTGGCCAATGTGACTGCGCCTGATGCCGGTCGCGCGCATCGCCAGCTTGCGGCAATCGACTGCCACGGGCGCACGGGCCATTTCACTGGCGATCTCAGCGTGCCTGTCTGTGGAGCGCTGGAGGGACCGGGTGTCGTCGTGGCGGGCAATATGCTTTCGGCCCCCGAGGTAATTTCGGCCACGCGCGACGCCTATCTGGGCAGCACGGGCGCAATGCCTGACCGTCTGATGGCTGCACTGGTGGCGGGCGCGCGGGCAGGGGGCGATAGTCGAGGTCTGCTTTCGGCGGCGCTGTTGGTAGTGTCGCGCAGCCAAACGCCGCTGAGCCTGCGGATCGACCGCTCGGCCCGCCCGCTTGAGGACCTCGCCAACCTGTTGGCCGCAGCGCGCACCGAGCCCTATTGGGGGTGGACGCGCGTGGTGCCCACGCTGGCCGATCCGTATCGCGCGCCCGATCTGGTCAAGACCGAACCGCTACCCGTCCCCGAGGTCTGACCCCGAAACCTGACCCCCGCGCTATTCGGCGATGAAGCGTTTCATCACCTCGGCTTCTTGCGCCTCCATCAGGCGCTGTGCGGTCTCCATGTGATCGGCCATAATCAGGCGGGCGTCTTCGCCACGGCCCTCCCGCAGCGCCGCGATCAACTGGATCTGGTGATTGCGCCCGCTCTCCCACAATTCGCGATTGGGCGGGGCGTAGAGTTTGCGATAGACGGTCAGATCGGACAGGATTTGCGCCATGAAACCAATCAGAAACGATAGCAGCGGATTGTCGGATTGGCGCGCCAAACTCGCATGAAATTTAAGCGAATCCACATGTTGCTGGCGCTCTTCTTCCGGGGATTTCGCAGGTTCTGCATAATGCGAGATCAGATCTTCCAACTCGGCCAATGCGGGTTCTGACAGCGTGCCTGCCAATTGTGCGACCATCTCGGGTTCCAGCACGCGGCGAATCTGATAGATGTCGGCCACGGTCAGGTCTTTGAAATAAAAGTAGTTTCCAAGCAGAGACCGGGCGCGTTCCTCGGTGACCTCACCCACGAATGACCCGCCTCCGGGGCCGGTGCGCGTTTCGATCAAACCTTGCCCTTCGAGCAGGCGCATCGCCTCGCGGATCGTACCTTTGGACATCGCAAAGCGCGCAATCATCTCGGTCTCACCGGGCAGCCGATCGCCCTTTTGCAAGCCTTGGGATACAACCCAATCCTTGATCTGATCGGCCACTTTCGCAGGGCGGCGGCGTTTGGGTTCGGGATCGGATTTGCGGGCCATCGGCGTCATTCTGCTAGGGGTGTTTCTTTTTTCTAGAACAATCAGAGCAGAAAGAGTAGTCACCGAATTATCATGATAAATAGGAATGTCGACATGACCCAGTGGGGCGAGATCGCGCGCGAGCGGCTTGAGATTATCTCGATGGCGTCACAACCTGGTCCTGGCGTGACCCGGCTGCCGTTCAGCGATCAGCACGAAGCCGCAATCGGCATCATCACGGGCTGGATGAGGGCGGCGGGATGTGCGGTGCATCTGGATGCGGCGGGCACGCTGGTGGGGCGGCGCGCGGGGCCTGCGGGGGCGGGCACGTTGCTGATCGGCTCGCATCAAGATTCCGTGCGCCAAGGTGGCTGTTTTGACGGGATCATGGGGGTTGCCTTGGGCTGTCTTGCGCTGGAAAAGCTGGAGCAAGACAGGGTGGATCTGCCCTTCGCGGTCGAGATTTTGGCCTTTGCCGATGAAGAGGGCGTACGCTTTCCCACCGCTTTACTGGGCTCGCGCGCGTTGGCGGGCACGCTTGACCCGACGGTGTTTGCAATGTGCGATGCCAGGGGCGAGACCCTTGGCGATGCGCTTGCGCGCTTTGGCGGGGATCGCGACGCAGCATTGCTTCTGGCACGCGATCCTGCGGACACATTGGGCTATCTTGAGCTGCATATTGAGCAAGGTCCGGTGCTGGAAACGCTGGATGCACCGCTCGGCGTGGTGACGGCGATTTCGGGGATCGAGCGACATGCGGTCACCATCATCGGTGAGACGGGGCATGCGGGCACGGTGCCGATGGAACTGCGTCGCGATGCATTGCGTGCGGGGGCCAAGCTGGTTGAGGCGGTGCATGATCTGGCGCTGCGTCACGATCTGCGCGCCACGGTCGGGGCCCTTACTGTCAGCCCCAACGTGGTGAACGCGATCCCCTCGCAGGTGGATCTGACGGTCGAAATTCGCGCCCCCGAGGATAACGCGCGCGAGGCTGCGGGGGAAGATTTGGCCCGGATTTGCGCCGATATCGCGCGCGAAACCCGCACCGAGATTGTCGCCACGCGCAGCTATGCCCAGCCCGCCATTGCCTGTGATCTCACCTTGCGTGCCCAGTTGCAAACAGCAGTGCGCGATGTCACGGGGCAGGCCCCCGAGCTGGCGTCGGGCGCAACCCACGACGCCTCGGCCATGGCCGATCTTTGCCCGGTGGCGATGATGTTTGTGCGCTGTCACAAGGGCATCAGCCACAGTCCCGCAGAGCATGCGCGCGACGAAGATATGGGCGCGGCGGTGGAGGCGTTGGCAGAGACGCTGCGGGCGTTTGACCCTGCGGCGCGTACCCTTGCACACCCCCAGAGCGTTATTTGACGCCCGCCGCTTTCGCCTGATCCCAAAGCGCGTCCATTTCGGTCAGATCGCTGTCTTTGGGGGCTTTGCCGCGCGCTTGAAGTTCGCTTTCTATATAGTTGAAACGCCGCGTGAATTTCATATTCGCAGCGCGCAAGCTTGCTTCGGGGTCCAGCCCCAGATGGCGACCCAGATTGACCATCACAAACAGCAGATCGCCATATTCCTCGGCCAGCTCATCGGGGCCAAGCGAGTCGCGCGCCTCCTCCAATTCGCGCGCTTCCTCGACGATCTTGTCCAGCACCTCGTCGGTTGAGGGCCAGTCAAACCCGACCCGCGCGGCGCGGTTTTGCAACTTGATCCCACGGCTGAGCGCAGGCAAGCCAAGCGCGATCCCATCAAGCACCCCCACGCGCTCGGATTTGCCCGCTGCTTTGCGCTCGGCCGCCTTGATCGCTTCCCAATCTGCGGTTTGCTGCTCGGGCGTTTTGTCGCGGCTCTCATCGCCAAAAACATGGGGATGACGCGCCACCATCTTGGCGTTGATCGCGCCCAGCACATCAGCGATATCGAATTTGCCCCCCTCATTCGCCATTTGCGCATGATACACGACCTGCAAGGCCAGATCGCCCAATTCGCCGGGCAATTCGTTCCAAGCCTTGCGCGCGATGGCATCGGCAACCTCATGCGCCTCTTCGATCGTGTAGGGCGCGATGGTGTCGAAATCCTGCTCGATATCCCAAGGACAACCGGTTGTCGGATCGCGCAACGCGGCCATGATCGCCACCAGACGCTCAAACTGGCGCAGATATCCGCCCGTCGCGTCAAAGATCAGATTGGGGTCATAACCGGGCATCGCGTAATCTCCGTATAGGGGAATTGCGCGAAATTAGGCATGGCGCGCGCGCAGAGTCCACCGCGCAGCCCGCTTGCCGCGATCATCGCGCCGTGAACAGCGTGCAACGGGGCTGGCATCGCCTTGCCAAGCGTCATAGGCACGGATAGGGTGCGCGCCGACAGACGGGGCGATCTGCCCCCAAGGCCCAAAGACAAAGGACCACGACATGTTCGCAACACCCGCATTCGCACAAGCCGCCGGCGCATCCGCTAGCCCCGTCGCAGCACTTGGTCAGTTTCTACCGCTGATCCTGATTTTCGTGATCGTCTATTTCCTGATGATCCGTCCCCAGCAGAAAAAAGCCAAAGATCACAGGGCGATGGTTGAAACCCTGCGCCGTGGCGACAAGGTGGTCACGCAAGGCGGGATCGTCGGCAAAGTGTCCAAGGTGCTTGAAGATGGCGAGGTCAAGGTCGAGATCGCACAGGGCGTTGAAGTCAACGTGATCAAAACCACCATCGTGCAGGTTCTGTCCAAGACCGAACCCGCCACAAGCGCCAAATAATTAGCCAAAGGCCCATCGCCCATGTTGCAGATCTCGCTGTGGAAGCGCGTGCTGATCCTTGCCGTTATTTTGGCAGGGATCATTTTTGCCGCGCCGAACGCTTTTTACAACCGGGTTGAGGGGCATAATGATGCGCTCTTAGCCCTGAAGAAAAACGGCGCTATGACGCCCGAGCAGCAGCAGGCGAACTCGGCCTGGCCCGATTGGCTGCCCTCTGATCTGGTCAATCTGGGCCTTGATCTGCGCGGCGGTGCGCAGCTTTTGGCGCAGGTCAACGTGGCTGATGTTTATAAGAGCCGTGTCGATGCGCTCTGGCCGGAATTCCGCAAGGCGCTTGCGGATGAACGCGCGACGCTTGGGGCGATCCGGCGCGTGCAGGCCGATCCGGGCATTTTGCGCATCCGCATCGGTAATGGCGATCAGATGCAAAAGGCGATCGAGGTTGCGCAAACGCTGAACACGCCAGTGACCTCGCTGACAGGTGTTGGGCAAAAGACCTACGCGATCACCAGCGAGGGCGACCAGTTGGTGATTCAGCTTTCTGACGCTGAAAAAGCCGCAACCGACGATCGCACGGTGCAGCAATCGCTTGAAATCGTGCGCCGCCGGATTGACGCAGCTGGCACGCGCGAGCCTAGCATCGTGCGCGAAGGCTCGGACCGGATCTTGATTCAGGTGCCCGGTCTGAAATCGGCGCAAGAGCTGAAAGAACTGATCGGCACGACCGCCAAGCTGACCTTCAACTCGGTGATCTCGACCACGTCGAACCCGAATGAGGCGGTGGGCGCAGGCGAGGAAATCTTGCCGTCCTCCGATCAAAAAGGGTTGTATTATGTGCTGGATACCTCGCCAGTCGTTACCGGCGAGGATCTGACTGATGCGCGCCCCGATACCGATCAAAACGGCTATCCTGCGGTGGGCTTTCGCTTCAACGTGAGCGCTGCGCGCACCTTTGGCGACTACACGCAGGCCAATATCGGCAAGCCCTTCGCCATTGTGCTGGATAACAAGGTGATCTCGGCCCCCGTCATTCAATCGCATATCGCGGGTGGTTCGGGCATCATTACCGGGCGCTTCACGGTCAAAGAGGCAACCGATCTGGCGCTGTTGCTGCGCGCGGGCGCGTTGCCAGCTTCGATGACCTTCCTTGAAGAACGCACCATTGGCCCGGAACTGGGCGCAGATTCGATCAAGGCGGGCAAGCTGGCCGCTGCCGTTGGCGCGGTGCTGGTTGTGGCCTTCATGATTGCGTCTTACGGCTTGTTCGGCTTCTTTGCCTCGATCGCCTTGGGGATCAACATCGCGCTGATCTTTGCGATCATGTCGGTGATCGGTGGCACGCTGACGCTGCCCGGCATTGCGGGGATCGTGCTGACGATGGGCACGGCGGTGGATGCCAATGTGCTGGTGTTCGAACGCATCCGAGAGGAGCTGAAGATCGCCAAGAAACCGGCCCGCGCCATCGAGCTTGGCTATGAGCGCGCGATGTCGGCTATTATCGACGCCAACGTCACCACCTTCCTCACGGCCTTGATCTTGTTCGTGCTGGGGGCAGGGCCGGTGCGTGGCTTTGCGGTGACGTTCTTGATTGGTATCGTAACATCTGTGTTTACCGCGATATGGGTGACACGACTTTTCATCAGCTTCTGGTTCGCACGCAAGCGTCCCAAAGAGCTCATTCTGTAAGGGAGCAGAGATCATGGCATTCCGTCTGAAACTGGTCCCCGAAAAGACCACCTTCGACTTCTTCAAGCATCAAAAGCTGACCTTCGGCTTTTCGGTGGTGATGGTGCTGGCCTCTCTGGTGCTGGTGTTCACCATGGGGCTGAACCTTGGGATCGACTTCCGGGGCGGTACGACGATCCGCACCGAAAGCGATATTGCGATCAATGTCGGGGATTATCGCCGCGCGATTGCGCCGCTTAACTTGGGCGATGTGGCGATTACCGAAGTTTATGATCCCAACTTCCGCGCCGATCAGCATGTTGCCACGTTGCGCATTCAGGCGCAGGGCGGGCAAGAGGCGATCTCGCCCGAGACCCAATCCAAGGTGCTCGCCGCGCTTCAAACAGTGAACAAGGACGTCAAAATCACCTCGACTGAATCGATTGGCCCGAAAGTGTCGGGCGAGCTGGTCTGGACGGCGGTATGGTCCGTGCTGGCGGCAGTGGCGGCGATCTTGGTCTATGTCTGGCTGCGATTTGAATGGCAATTCTCGATTGGCGCCGTGGCCGCCTTGATCCATGACGTGACGGTAACGATCGGGATTTTCTCATTGTTCCAGCTCAAGTTCGATCTGTCGATCATCGCGGCTTTGCTCACGATTCTGGGCTATTCGATCAACGACACAGTGGTTGTATTCGACCGGCTGCGCGAAAACCTGATCAAATATAAGAAAATGCCGTTGCGCGATGTGATGAACATCTCGGTCAACGAAACGCTCTCGCGTACCGTGATGACGTCTGGCACGACGCTGCTGGCGCTGATCGCGCTATTGGTGCTGGGGGGCGATGTGATCCGCAACTTCGTCTTTGCGATGACCTGGGGCGTGATCGTGGGCACCTATTCCTCGGTCTATGTGGCCAAGAATATCGTGCTGTTTATCGGGCTGGATCGCAACAAGGAGAAGAAGGACCCTTCCGAGAAGTTCTTCGACAAAACCGATGTCGCTACTGACTGAAGCCAATTTTGGCGCCTCGCTGCCTATCGATGGCTATGGCCCGGGATTTTTCCGGGTCGCAGGCGAGGTGCATCGCGGCAATCTCTGGCTGATGGCGGATCAAAAAGGCGATTGGGGCGGCTTGGATGATCTAGCGGCGCTAGAGGCGCTCGCCGGTCAGATTGATCTCTTGTTCATCGGCACGGGCCCGCAACTCGCCCATTTGCCCAAACCCCTTGTCGAGGCGCTCGCGGCCAAGGGCATCATGTGCGAACCGATGGCCACGCCGACTGCGGCGCGCAGCTATAACGTGCTGCTGTCTGAGGGGCGGCGTGTGGGCTGTGCGCTTTTGGCGATGCCGGAAAAGGACTAGCGCCATGAGCATGCTCAGTGTGCGCAACTTGGCTGTGTCGCGCGGCGGCTTACCGGTCTTGGAAAATCTGTCGTTCGAGGTTGAGGCCGGTCAGGCGCTTGTGCTGCGCGGCCCAAACGGGATCGGCAAGACGACGCTGTTGCGCACGCTGGCGGGTTTGCAACCCGCATTGGCAGGCAACGTGTCGATCCCCAGCGAAAGCATGGCCTATGCGGCGCATTCCGACGGGTTGAAGTCGACCCTTACCGTCAGCGAGAACCTGAAATTCTGGGCGGCGATCTATGCGACCGACACGATAGACCCCGCGCTTGAGAGCATGAATTTGCGCGGCTTGGCAAACCGGGCGGCCATGAGCCTGTCCGCAGGACAAAAACGCCGCCTTGGGTTGGCGCGGCTGTTGGTCACGGGCCGTCCCGTCTGGGTGCTCGATGAGCCGACCGTGTCGCTCGACACTGCCTCTGTGGCGCTGTTTGCCCAAGCCGTGCGCGGCCATCTTGGGCAGGGTGGCGCGGCGCTTTTGGCAACCCATATCGATCTGGGTCTGGGGGAGGCGCGCGTGCTCGATCTTGCCCCGTTCAAAGCGCGGCCCCCCGAAGAGGGCGGCATGCTGGGTGCCTTTGATGAGGCCTTCCTATGATCAACCGCAGCGCATGGTGTTCCTGTTGGAGCCTCCGGCGGGAGTATTTGGAGCTAGATGAAAGAGCGCGCGCGCTACGGTTTCATCTAGCCAGAAATACTCCCCGCGGAGCGTCCCACGGGTGTCTCCGGAAGGGAGGCTCATTATGATTGCACTGTTGATCCGTGATCTGCGTCTTGCGGTGCGTGCGGGTGGGGGCTTTGGGCTGGGGCTTGCGTTTTTCCTAATCGTTGTGACGCTGGTGCCGTTTGGCGTCGGGCCGCAGGGGGATATCTTGGCGCGGATCGCACCGGGGATTTTGTGGATTGGGGCATTGCTGGCCTGCCTTTTGTCGCTCGATCGGATCTTTGCGCTGGATTTCGAGGATGGCTCTTTGGATCTGTTGGCCACCGCGCCGATCCCGCTTGAAGGGGTTGTGGCGATGAAGGCGTTTGCACATTGGCTCACCACCGGGTTGCCTTTGGTGATTGCCGCACCAGTCTTTGGCATCTTGCTGCATCTGCCCGCAGCGGCGCAAAGCTGGCTGGTGATTTCGCTGCTATTGGGTACGCCGGCCTTGTCGGTGCTGGGCACGTTTGGCGCGGCGCTGACGGTGGGGCTCAAGCGGGGAGGGCTGTTGCTGTCGCTTCTGGTATTGCCGTTTTATGTCCCCACATTGATCTTTGGGGCCGAGTTGATCCGGCGCGGCGCGCAGGGCATGGCGACCGATGTTGCTCTGTTGATGCTTGCGGGCATTACAGCGGCCACAGTGGCGCTTATTCCCTTTGCGTCGGCCGCAGCCATCCGCGTCAATCTGCGCTAGGTTCCCGCCTGAAAAACATGTTAGAGACGGACCAAGAAGCCAAGCAGGACGAAATGAAACGATGTCACTCTGGGAATATGCAAACCCCGTAAAATTCATGAAAACCTCGGGTTTTCTGTTGCCTTGGGTCGTGGGATTGGCAGCGATCACCTTGGTGACGGGGCTGATCTGGGGGTATTTCTTTGTGCCTGCCGCTGAAAATTTTGGCGGGTCAGTCAAGGTGATCTATGTCCATGTGCCCGCCGCGATGATGGCGATCAATATCTGGGGGATGATGTTGGTCACCTCGCTGATCTGGCTGATCCGGCGCCACCATGTCAGCGCGCTGGCCGCCAAGGCCGCGGCCCCGATCGGGGCGGTGATGACATTGATTGCGCTGATCACCGGGGCGGTCTGGGGCCAGCCGATGTGGGGGACGTGGTGGGAATGGGACCCGCGGCTGACCTCGTTCCTGATCCTGTTCCTGTTCTACTTGGGCTATATTGCGCTTTGGGCGGCGGTCGAGGACCCCGATACGGCGGCCGATCTGACCAGCGTTCTGAGCCTCGTGGGCGCGGTCTTTGCGGCGCTCTCGCGCTATGCGGCGAATTTCTGGAACCAAGGGCTGCATCAGGGCGCGACGCTGTCGCTGGATAAGGAACAGCATATCGCCGATGTCTATTGGTTCCCGCTTTTGCTGTGCATGGCGGGGTTTGTATTGTTCTTTGTGGCCCTAGTTCTGGTGCGCACCCGCACTGAAATTCGCACGCGCCGTCTGGGCGCATTGCAGCAACGCGAGCGCATGGCATGACCGACACAACCACGACCGGAACCACGATCACCGAGGGCGGTGTCGTCTTGGTGGACGCTTCGACGAAATCTTACGCCTATACGGTCAATATCGCTTGGGCGGCGACCATCGGTTTGCTGGTGGCGCTGGTTCTGGTGAGCCTGTGGCAAGGGGCGCGCGTCAAGCGAGCGCTCGCTGAGGCCGAGGCACGAAAGGGACGTAAATCCAATGGTTAAGCCGCTGATGTTCATCCCGCCCGTGATCTTTGCAGCACTTGCGGGGATGTTTATCTGGGGGATGCAACGCGAAGATCCCAGCCAATTACCCACCGTTTTCGCAGGCAAACCCGCGCCGCCCGTGCAGCTCGAACCGCTTGGCGCGTTCGAGCCGTTCACCGATATGGAACTGCGCAATGGCCAAGTGAAGCTGGTGAATTTCTGGGCGTCCTGGTGCGCGCCGTGTCGCGTCGAGCATCCCAATCTTGAGGCGCTCTCCAAAGAGGGAATTCCAGTCTACGGCGTCAATTACAAGGATACGCCCTCAAAGGCGTTGGGATTCTTGTCGCAGATGGGCAATCCCTATTCCGAATTGGGCGCCGATCCCAAAGGTCAGATGGCGCTGAATTGGGGTGTGTATGGGGTGCCGGAAACCTTTGTGGTGGATGGCAAAGGCAAGGTCCTGTTTCGCTTTGCCGGGCCCTTGACCGAGCGGGTGATCGCTACGGAATTACGCCCATTGCTTGAGGGCAAGACGGCCCCTGCGCAATAAATCGTCTTAGTTCAGGGGCGGATCGCGCGCATCGCCTTGGGGTTGAGGCGCGCCCATTCGGGCCAATATCCCAGCTTGTCGATCACGACGATCGCGATCACGGCAAAGATCACCGCCGCCACGATTTTGACCTGTAACATCGACGGCGGGTGGCGCACCCATCGCGCCATCCGCATCAGCCACGTCATATTCACGCTGCGTCCCCGGTGAAGCGCACCTTGCCGATATAGGGCAGGTTGCGGTTTTTTTGCGCGAAATCAATTCCGTAGCCTACAACGAATTCATCGGGGATTTCAAATCCAGTCCAAGTGGCGCGCACATCAACTTCGCGCCGCGAGGGTTTGTCTAGCAGCGCGCAGCATTCAATCCGGCGCGGTTTGCGTGCGCCCAAAAGACCCATCACATGCTTCAGCGTGAACCCGGTATCGACGATATCCTCGACCACCAGCACATCGCGCCCCTCGATCCCCGCGCGCAGGTCCTTCAAAATCCGCACCTCGCGCGAACTTTGCATGCCGTCGCCATAAGATGACGCTTCGAGGAAATCGACCTCGATGGGCAATTCGATCTCGCGCACCAAATCGGCGATAAACACGAAGGAGCCGCGCAGCAGACCCACCACCACCAGCTTGTCGGTGCCCGCAAAACTTTGCGTAATCTCGCCCGCCAGCTCCTCGACACGCGCGGCGATCTGCTTGGCCGAGATCAGTTGATCAATCACATGGGGACGCTGCGGCATGATGTCGGGCCTTTCGGGCTGGGGCAGGGCTTGCCTTTGCCCCCTGCTTTATCGCATCAAGGGCGCCAAGAAAACGGCCCAATAAACGGAAATGACATGCCGCAGCACCGCGAAAACCGGATCATGCCATATTCGGCACAGCAGATGTATGATCTGGTAGCCGATGTCGAAAGCTATCCGCAATTTTTGCCATGGAATTCCGCCGCGCGCATTCGGGCGCGCAAACCTCAGCCCGATGGTTCGGAAATTCTAGAGGCGGATCTGGTGATCTCATTCAAGGTGTTTCGCGAGAAATTCGGTTCGCGCGTGACGTTGTTTCCCCAGACCCACCGGATCGACACCGAATATCTGGACGGGCCGTTTAAATATCTCAAAAGCTATTGGCAGTTCGAAGATAATCCCGAGGGCGGCTGCAAGGTCGCGTTTTTTGTCGATTTCGAGTTCAAGAACCGGATCTTGCAAGGCGTGATTGGCGTCGTGTTCAACGAGGCAATGAACCGTATCGTTAAGGCGTTCGAAACGCGCGCCGCGGCGCTTTATGGGGCGCAGGCGTAATCTTGGCCAGCAAAGTGCTGTGCTAAATCGTATTTTCCAACCGACAGTGTTTCGAGACCACGGTATAATTCCGCCGCATTGTTTCCTCCGCTACCGCAATTAGTCACGTTTCCCGGCGAGCCGCGCGTTGTGAATTGACGCTGGACTGAATTCTCAAAGACAGTCAGCGCAATTTTCGGGGGACAAACATATGTTGGGCTTTTTGCTATTCTTGGGGCTCTTGCCTGCGGCTTTCATTCTGAACGACCACTCAAGCCATCACAGCAATTCTGACGAGACCGGCTCTGATGAAAATGGCGACCAACCTGACACCCAGCAGGGCGGGGGTGATTTGCTGGATGACAATCAGGCTTTGCATGGCACCAGCGGCGCGGATTCACTCACCGGAGGGGCGGGCAATGATACGTTGTCGGGCTATGGCGGCAATGACACGTTGCAGGGCAATTCCGGGAACGATCTGCTCTATGGCGGGCCGGGGAACGATCTGCTGCACGGCGGTCTGGGCAATGACACGCTTGATCCCGGTCTTGGGGCCGATAGCGCCTATGGGGATGCGGGAAATGATGTGTTGCGCTCGGGTTCGGATGGTCACGATCTGCTGGATGGCGGGATGGGCAATGACAGTCTGACCGCCAATGGCACGGGAAATACGTTGATCGGGGGGAGCGGCGATGACTGGCTCAACCTCGGCAACGGCGATGGCAATACGGCCGATGGCGGCGCGGGCAATGATAATATTCGCTTTGAGCCGGGTACGGGTTTCTCCGATCAACTGGGCGAGCAGGCTACGATTGATGGTGGCACCGGGGCGGACACGATCTCGTCGATCTCGCAGGCGCATGTCGATCTGGGGCAGGGTGCGGATAGCACGGTTGCGGGCGATGGCGCGGCAGATGTGCTCAACGTGACGCCGGTGTTTTACCAAGGCGCCGATGCGGCCCAACATGACAGCACGGTCATGACGGTCGATGATTTTGAGCCCGGTCTCGATCAGCTACATCTTGACGGCGTGGCAGATGCGGGCGTCGCCGCGCATGACGATGGCAACGACCTTGTGCTGACCTCGCAGGGTCAGCCGATTGTGCGCTTGACCGGGCTTGCGGGCACCGATCTTGCCGATATCTATCCAAACGCACCCACAGCGGCCAATGCCACGGGTTACAGCGCTGAGACGAGCGCTTCGGGGCAGGATTTGTGGGGCGGCTTTGGCGGTGACACGCTAGGTGCGAGTTATGATAGCAGCACGCTGTTTGGTCAGGGCGGAAACGATCTGCTGACAAGCGCGGGGCATAATACCCTTGATGGTGGCAGCGGCGATGATGTGTTGAGCGGCGTGCAGGGCGTTGGCAATGACCAATTAAGTGGCGGCGCAGGCGAAGACACGTTGTTTTCAGGCGGCGCAAGCACGCTGGACGGCGGCAAGGGCGATGATCTGCTTTTTGCCACAAGCGGGGATACGGTCACGACCGGAGAGGGCAATGATCTGGTCGCGCTGACCAATGTGGCGTCTGGGGACGGCGCGACGACAATCACCGATTTCACTCTCGGCGCGGATCGGATCGCGCTTGATAATCATCAGGCCGATACTCAGATCGCGCTGCATGATGACGGGACCGATTTGACGCTGAACTCGGATGGCACGGCCATTGCTGTGCTAAAGGGTCTTGGCGGCAAAGGGGTGAGCTTGGGCGATGTCATGGATCACGGCGCGACAGCGGGCGATGATTCGATCTCGAGTGGAGATTCCCCTGCGGGATCCGCCTCTGCGCACCGCCTCATGGGTCTTCAAGGCAATGACACCTTAATCGGAGACTCGGGCTATGACACGCTGCTGGGCGGCTTGGGCAATGACAGCCTTGTAGGCGCGGATGGCAACGACATCTTGAATGGTCAGGATGGCGCGGACACGCTTTCGGGTGGCGCTGGCGATGACACGCTGTATGGCGGCGCGGGCAATGACAGCCTTGATGGTGGCACGGGCAACGATAGTCTCGTTGGAGGGGGTGGCAGTGATACGCTGAACGGCGATGACGGCAATGATACGCTGGTCGCGCTCGACCCGACCAACGCAAGCGATCTGAACGGCGGGGCGGGGGATGACACATTGGCCGCGGCGGGCAATGCCACGCTCAGCGGGGGGGCGGACAAAGATGAATTCGTCGTCTTCGACAACAGCCATGTCACGATTTCCGATTTTCAGGATGGTGAGAGGATCCAACTCGATGTTCTCAACCCATCGGGGGTCGGCGGGACGCCGTCTTCGGTTCCCGTAACCCAACTGCTCAGCAGCGCGGGCTTGACGATTTCCGCCAATGGCGATCAGGTCGCGTTCTTGCCCGGCATGACACGGGTGCTAACGAATAGTGAATTGCCCCAAGCCTATGGCTGAGATTGGGCGGCGCGCAGCAATAGCCCCAGCGCGTGATCGCGCGCCGCTTGGCGCACCTGTGCGCGCCCCAAGGCTCCGAATTCCATGGTTTCAGCGGTGACGGGCGCGCCTGTCATCGCCAGCGCGAAACAGACGCGGCCTTCGGGCTTGTGCTCGGACCCGCCGGGGCCTGCGATGCCAGTGATGGACACGGCGATTTGCGCGTGTGACTGGGACAGCGCGCCTGCGGCCATCTCGCGCGCCACAGGTTCAGAGACCGCGCCGTAAGCCTCTAGCGTGGCCTCGTTGACCCCCAACATCTCGCGCTTGGCGGCATTGGTATAGGTGACAAAGCCGCGCTCGACCACGGCGGACGACCCGGCGATATCGGTCAACGCGGCGGCGACCATGCCGCCGGTGCAGCTTTCGGCGGTCGCCACCATCAGCCCGCGCGACTTGCAGGCCTCCAGCACTTCACGCGCAAGGCTCATTGCATCATCCCCAAGAAGACGACGTGATAAAGCCCCGCGAGAATGATCGTGACGATGCCGGCAAACACGCCCGCCCACAGATCATCCAGCATCACGCCTTTGGCGTCGTGGCGGCGATCCGCGCGCCCGACCAGCCACGGCTTCCAGATGTCAAACAGGCGAAAGCACAAGAATGCCGCGACGGGGCCGGGCCAGACCATCGACATGTCGCGCATCCAAAACCCCATTGCCGGGAACAGCAGCGTTAGCCACATGCCGGCAACCTCGTCGATCACGATCTCTGAGGGGTCCTCTCCGGGGCGATCCTTTAGTTCTGCGCCAACCGACCAGAAGCCGAGCGCCGTGACGGCGACAAAGGCGATCACGAGCGGGATGAAACCGAGGTAATGCTCGATCGCCCAGCCCACCAGCACAGCCGCCAATGAGCCCCACGTGCCCGGTGCCGGGCGCAACAGGCCGACGTAAAAGACGGTATTGATGAGTTTCAACATGGGGTTACTCCGCGATCAATGTGGCTGTGGCTATCGCCGCGATGCCTTCTTCGCGCCCGGTGAAGCCCAGACGCTCGGATGTGGTGGCCTTGACCGAGATCCGCCCCGGCTCCAGTCCGATAATACGCGCCAGTTCCTGCGCCATCGCGCTGGCATGCGGGCCGATCTTGGGCCATTCGCAGATCAATGTCACATCAACATTGCCGATCCGAAAGCCGCGCGCCTCGGCCAGTTTTGCCGCGTGATCAAGGAAAATTTCCGACGCAGCGCCTTTCCATTGTGGGTCCGAGGGCGGGAAGTGACGCCCGATATCGCCCTCGGCCAGCGCGCCATAGATCGCGTCCGTCAAGGCATGCATCCCGACATCCGCGTCAGAATGCCCCTTGAGCTTGCGCGAATGGGGCACGCGCACGCCGCATAGAATGACATGATCGCCCTCCTCGAACGCATGCACATCATAGCCATGGCCCAGTCGAATATCCATTTATGCCCCCAATAGCCGTTCTGCCCGCGCGAAATCGCTGGGATAGGTGATTTTCAGATTGTCTTCACTGCCCGGTGTGATCGCAACGCCAACACCGGCTGCGCGCACCACTTCGACATCATCGGCCGCACCGCCGGGATGGGCGCGATGCGCGGATAAAATCGTATCAAAATCAAATCCCTGCGGGGTCTGCGCACGCCATAGATTGGTGCGATCTTGGGTGCCCGTGACCGCGCCGTTGGACCCAATCCACAGCGCATCGCTCACCGCAAGCGCGGGAGCGGCGGCGCGATGGGTTTCAAGCGCGCTCAACACGCCTTTGATCACCTCGGGGCTGACCAGCGGGCGCGCTCCATCGTGGATTAGCACGCGCGTCACGCCCGAGCCCTCAAGCATCTCCAAAGCATTGCGCACCGAGGCATCCCGCGTCTGCCCCCCTGCGCATAGCACGACCGAGCCGCCAAACAGCGCCACACCGCGCGCCATATCCTCGGGATGCAGCACCACGATGATCCGCCCAACGCCTTCAAAGCGCGCAACCGTATGGGCCAGCACGGGCTGCCCCGCCAGCATTTGCCATTGCTTGGGTGCATCGCCGCCCGCGCGCGTGCCCCGTCCTGCGGCCACGATGATAACGGCTGTGTCCATACGCCCCCCGTTTCTTCGCCACAGGCTTAGGCCATGGGGCGAAGCGGTGCAATATTTGCCCGTCGCGGCGTGATCCGCCTTGAGAAACAGGATTTCTGGACTATTTTGATTAAAAATTAGGCATATGCCAATTTTGCCGCCGTAATTTGCGCTAGTAAATTGTGAAACCTTGGTCAAAAGCGTAGCCATAACCAAAGAGAAACAGGAAGACTCGTGCAAACTGCTTTGTCACTTGGCCAAACCACCCTTGATCCGCCTGTGCTGTTGGCGCCTATGGCGGGAATCACCGATCTGCCGTTTCGTCGGATCGTGGCGCGCTTTGGCGCGGGGCTTGTCGTGTCGGAAATGGTCGCCTCGGGGGAGATGATCACGAAAATCCCCTCGGTGCGGGCTAAGGCGCGTGTCGAGCTGGGGCTGGATTTGCCCACATCGGTGCAGCTTGCCGGGCGTGAAGCCGCGCCAATGGCGCAGGCGGCAAAACTGGTCGCCGATATGGGCGCGCGTATCATCGACATCAATATGGGCTGCCCGGCCAAAAAGGTGACGGGCGGTGCCTCGGGGTCGGCGCTGATGCGTGATCCTGACCACGCATTGCGCCTGATTGAGGCGACGGTGAAGGCGGTCGATTTGCCGGTGACGCTCAAGATGCGGCTGGGCTGGGATGATGACAGCCACAATGCGCCGCTGATTGCGCGCCGGGCCGAGGCCGCTGGCGTGCAGATGATCGTGGTGCATGGACGCACGCGGATGCAGTTTTACAAAGGGGCTGCCGATTGGGAGGCAATCGCGGCGACCCGCGCCGCCGTCTCGATCCCGGTGATTGCCAATGGCGATGTCGTGGATGCGGCGTCTGCGCGCACGGCGCTTGCGCAGTCGGGCGCAGCGGGCGTGATGGTCGGGCGCGGGGCACAAGGCGCGCCGTGGCGTCTGGCCGAGATCGCGCATGAAATTTATGGCACGCCTGCGCCAATCGTGCCCACGGGGAACGCATTAAGTGATCTTATATCAGAGCATTACGAGTCGATCTTAAGTTTCTACGGGCGTGATCTTGGCCTGCGTCTCGCGCGCAAACATCTGGGCTGGTATGCCGATGTCGCGCAGGCACCGTTGCGCGCCCAGATGATGATCAGCGCCACGCCAGAGGCCACGCTTGGGCTGATCGCGCGCGCTTTTGGCGAAAGGATTGCAGCATGAGCCTGCCTGCTCCCGGTGTCATCTGGAACTCACTGCCCACGCCCGCGCTTTTGATCGATGGGCAGGATCGCGTCTCGGAGGTAAACCCCGCCGCCGAGCTGTTCCTCAACATCTCGGCCAAATCCCTGCGCGGGCAGGCGATTGGCGAGCGGTTGGCGATTTCCGCGCCGCTGGAAGAGATTTTCGCGCGTGTCCGCTCCAATCGCGCCTCGCTTTTCGTCAATGATGTCGAGGTATCGACCGGGGAGAAAGCTCCGGTGCAATGCAATCTGCAAGCCGCCCCGGTGGGTGAAGAGCTTGACCGCGTGTTGCTGGTGATTGAGCCGCGCGAGTTGGCGGACCGATTGGGACGCGCGAGTATGGTGAAATCGGCGGCGCGCTCGGCGATCGGGATGGCGGAAATGCTGGCCCATGAGATCAAGAACCCTTTGGCAGGAATTGCCGGGGCGGCGCAGCTTATCAGCATGAACTTAAGCGGAGAAGATCTTGAACTTACAGATTTAATCGTCGACGAGACGCGGCGTATCGTGAAGCTGCTTGAACAGGTTGAGCAATTTGGCAATGTGCGCCCGCCCGAGCGCAAGCACGTCAATCTTCATGACGTTCTGGAACGCGCGCGCAAATCGGCCACGGTCGGGTTTGGCGCCCATATGCGGATCGACGAAGACTACGACCCCTCGCTGCCCGCCACCTATGGCGATGCTGACCAGCTCACTCAGGTGTTCTTGAATTTGCTTAAGAACGCGGCGCAAGCCTCTGATAGTGGTGGAAAAATCAAGATACGCACCTTTTATGAACACAGCTTGCGCCTGCGCCGGGCCGATGGCTCGGGGCAACCTTTGCCGCTTCAGGTCGAAATCATCGACGATGGTCCCGGCATCCCGCCCTCTATCGCCAATGAAGTTTTCGAGCCCTTTGTCTCGGGGCGCGAGAATGGCACCGGGCTGGGCTTGGCGCTGGTGTCCAAGATTATCTCGGAACATGACGGCTGGGTCAGTCTTGATTCTGTGCCCGGCAAAACCCGTTTTCGTATTTCCCTGCCAGTTGCGCCGAAGGAGAGTTAAGCCATGGACGGCACTGTACTTGTCGCCGATGACGACCGCACGATCCGCACCGTTTTGACCCAAGCTTTAACACGAGCGGGCTGCAAGGTGCATGCCACGGCGTCGCTTGTCACGCTGATGCGTTGGGTCGAAGAGGGCAAAGGCGATCTGGTGATCTCGGATGTGATGATGCCCGATGGCAATGGCCTTGAGGCGTTGCCGCGTATCGCGCGCGAGCGTCCCGGATTGCCGGTGATCGTGATCTCGGCGCAAAACACCATCATGACCGCGATTCAGGCCGCCGAAGCCGACGCCTATGACTATTTGCCCAAGCCCTTCGATCTGCCCGATCTGATGAAGCGCGCGCAAAAGGCACTGGAACAGAAACGCCGTGTCACCCAAGTGGTGGCCAAGACAGGCGAGGGTCTGTCAGGCGACAAGGGCGATCTGCCGCTTGTCGGGCGCACGGCGGCGATGCAAGAGCTGTATCGGCTGGTTGCCCGGGTGATGAATGCCGATCTGGCGGTGTTGATCGTGGGCGAAAGTGGCACCGGCAAGTCTCTGATCGCGCGTGCCATTCACGACTTTTCTGATCGGCGCAGCTTGCCCTTTATCGTAGCGCAGGCGGGTGATTTGCAGGGCGCCGAGGGGCCCGCGACATTGCTTGCGCGTGCCAAGGGTGGCTCGCTCGTCTTTGATGAGGTGGGCGATTATGACGAGGATACTCAGGCGCGGATCGTGCGGATGCTGGATGCGCTGCCTGACCCCGCGCCGCGGATCATGGCCACCACGCAAAGCGATCTGTCGGCTTTGATGGAGGCGGGCCGGTTCCGCCAAGATCTGTTCTACCGTTTGGGCGGCGTGACACTGGCGGTGCCGAGCCTGCGCGAACGCGTCGAGGATATTCCGCTTTTGGCCGAACATTTCCTGAGCCGCGCCGAGCGCGACGGGTTGGGGACGCGTCGCTTTACCCATGATGCGCTGCAACTGGTGCGCGCCTATTCCTGGCCCGGCAATGTGCGCCAGCTCGAAAATACGATCCGCCGTCTGACCGTGACCTCGCCCGAAGACGAGATCACCCGCGCCGAGGTCGAATTCGTGCTCGGGAATCAGCCCGCGATTGAGCCGCTGCGCCAAGGGGGCGAGGGCGAAAAGCTCTCTGCTTCAATCGGGCGTCACCTGCGTCGCTATTTCGATCTGCATGGGGGAAATTTGCCGCCTCCGGGTCTTTATGACCGGATTCTCAAAGAGATGGAGGCCCCTTTGCTGGAAATTGCCTTGGACGCGACAGGGGGCAATCAGGCCAGATGTGCTGATCTGCTTGGCATCAACCGCAATACCTTGCGAAAAAAGATCACCGATCTGGATATTCAGGTGACACGGCGCCGCAAACTGATGTAAACCCGCAACAGGGGGCTGTGGCTTTTTCGTCTGGACGGATTTGTCACGCTCTGTGTCAAGGGGGCATCAGTGCAAGGCAGCACGGCATATCGTTCAGGCTGGGATCGATTGGCGCGTTTTCGCCGCCAACGGCGAGTGCGCAACATCGTGACCTTTGGATTGGTGGTGCTGGGCCCGGCACTGGCCATCGCGACCTTTGTGGTGCTTGGTCCGTTGGGGCAGGGTGCCGATAGCACGGCGTTGCGTCTGATCCTGCTGGCCGATTTCGTCTATTTCCTGCTGCTCGCCGGGCTGATCATGATGCGGCTGGCGCAAATCATCGCGGCGAAACGCGCGCGCTCGGCCGGGTCGCGTCTGACCTTGCGGTTGACGGGGGTGTTTGCCGGGATCGCCTTGGTGCCCACGGTCTTGGTAGCGCTGTTTGCCGGTTTGACGGTGAATATCGGGCTTGAGGGCTGGTTTTCAGATCGCGTGCGTTCGGTTGTAGGCACGTCTTTGCAAGCGGCGGAAGCCTATCAAAGCGAGCATAAACAAGACCTTGTGTTGGATGTGCGCGCGCTGGCGGCGTTTTTGAACCTGCGCCGCCAAGCCTCGACCTTTATGTCGGATGGAGAACTGCGCGAATTGCTGATCTCGGGTCAGACGCGCATTCAGCGCGGCGTCAAAGAGGCCTATGTGATCGATGGCACCGGCAAGATCGTGGCGCGCGGCGATCGTTCTTATTTGTTTGATTACGAAGAGCCCGCGCCCAAAGACCTTGTCGAGGCGCAAAAGGGCGAGACCGTGCTGATCGAGGACTGGTCGAACTCGGAATTGCGCGGCTTGATCCGGCTGAATGCGTTCGTGGATCGCTATTTGTATATCTCGCGCAAAGTGGACGGGAAAATCCTGTCGCTTCTGGATCAGACTCGCGAAACTGTGTCATTATATCAACAGCTTGAAAGCGCGCGTGGCCGGGTCATCTTTGAATTCGGGCTGGTTTATTTCGGCTTTGCATTGATCTTGATTTTGGCGGCGATCTGGATGGGGCTGTGGTTTGCCGAGCGGCTGTCGCGCCCGATTGGGCGGCTTGCGGCGGCGGCGGAACGCATTGGCGCGGGCGATCTGGATGCACGCGTCATCGAGGCTGAGGGCGATGATGAGATTGCAACGTTGGGGCATAGTTTCAACCGCATGACCAGCCAGCTTAAGGGGCAGCGCGCCGCGCTGATGGAAAGCCATCGCGAGACCGAAGAAAGCCGGCGACTGTTTGACTCTGTGTTGTCCTCGGTGACTTCGGGCGTGATCGGGCTGGATGCCGAGGGGCGTGTCGATTTCGTCAACCGCGCCGCGATGCAGCTTTTGGCGCTTGATCCAAGCCAAGTGCATTCGCAGGAAATTTCTAAAGTCGTTCCGGAATTCACAAGTCTTTACAACCGCTTGCACGACTCTTTTCAAGAGGCTGTGCAAGAGGAAATCCGGGTCTCGCGCGATGCGCGTTTGGAAAGTCTGTTGGTGCGCATGGCCGTGCGGCGCAATGATGAGGGCGCGCCCGAGGGCTATGTTGTCGCCTTTGAGGATGTGACCGAACTGGTCTCGGCGCAGCGCATGGCGGCGTGGGGTGATGTGGCGCGTCGGATTGCCCATGAAATCAAGAATCCGCTGACTCCGATCCAGCTGTCAGCCGAGCGCATCAAGCGCAAATTCAGCAAGCTCACGACGGGCGAAGATACCGAGGTTCTCGAAAGCCTTACGGGCGTTATTGTACGCCAGACCAATGACTTGCGCCGCATAGTTGATGAGTTTTCGCGCTTTGCCAGAATGCCCGAGCCAGACCGTGCCGATCACGACCTTGCGCAACTCTTGCGCGATGCGGCCACCTTGCAGCAAGATTCGCTGCATGGGGCGAGATTGGTTTCGGACATTCCCGACACGCCCGTAATCGTAGAACTAGATGCAACCATGATTTCTCAAGCTGTGACAAATCTAATTAAGAACGCCGGAGAAGCGATTGAATCATATGTTGAAAAAGGCGCGCCGGATGGGTTTGAACCAGAGGTTCGCGTAGCGATGACGGCCACGCCAGAACTGGTCACCATTCAAATTGCCGATAACGGTCTGGGCCTGCCGCCTGACCGTGCGCGCCTGTTTGAGCCTTACGTCACGACACGTGCGAAAGGCACAGGACTGGGCCTTCCCATCGTCAAAAAGATCATCGAGGAACATGGCGGGACGCTGACACTCAGCGACGCGCCTGCCTTCAGCAGTGGGGCGCATCACGGTGCGCTTGCCGAAATCCGTTTGCCACGCGCCCGCGCGGCACATCGGGCCATCAAGGAGAGGGGCGAGCCCCCCGGAGACGTGACATGAGCGACATCCTGATCGTCGACGACGAAAAAGACATCCGCGAATTGATTGCTGACATCCTGCGAGACGAAGGCTTTCAGACGCGCATGGCGGCCAATTCCAATGAATGCATGGATGAGATCAACGCCCGTGAACCGGCGCTGATGATCCTCGATATCTGGCTGAAAGACAGCAAGATGGACGGGATCGACATTCTTAAGACCGTCAAGCGGGATAACCCCGACGTGCCGGTGATCATCATTTCCGGCCATGGCAATATTGAAATCGCGGTCGCCGCGATCAAGCAAGGCGCGTATGACTTCATCGAAAAGCCCTTTAATATCGACCAGTTGATGGTGGTGATCGGGCGCGCGATGGAAACTGCGCGGCTGCGGCGGGAGAACTCGACGCTCAAGCGGCGCGATATCGGCTCAGGCGAGATGATCGGGGAGGCGGCTGCATTCCGGCGTCTGCGCGAACAGCTTGATAAGGTCACCAAGTCGAACGGGCGGGTAATGCTGTCAGGCGAGCCGGGCTCGGGCAAGGAAATGGCGGCGCGGTTCATTCACCAGAATTCGACGCGCGCGGCTGGCCCGTTTGTCACGGTCAATTCTGCCTCGATTGAGCCTGACCGCATGGAAGAAGTGTTGTTTGGGCGCGAAACGCTTGAGCGTGGCGTGGAAAAAGGTCTGCTGGAGCAGGCCCATGGTGGCGTGATCTATTTCGACGAGGTGGCCGAGATGCCGCCGGGCACGCAATCCAAGATTTTGCGCGTGCTCACCGAGCAGCAATTCATGCGGGTCGGGGGCGCGGATAAGGTGCGCGTGGATCTGCGTGTGATCAGTTCGACCACGCGCGATCTGACGGGTATGATCCGGGCCGGGCATTTCCGCCAAGAGCTGTATGATCGTCTGAACGTGGTGCCAATCGAAGTGCCCGCGCTCAGCGAGCGTCGTGAGGATGTGCCGCTGCTCGCGCATCATTTCGTGCGGAGTTTCAACGAAACGCAAGGCTTGCCACTGCGCGAAATCTCGGACGAGGCGGGGGCGTTGATGCAAACGATGGAATGGCCCGGCAACATCCGCCAGCTGCGCAACGTCATTGAGCGCGTGCTGATCCTGGGCGAGGGGGCGGGCCCGATTGACGCGCGCGAACTCCCCGGCCAATCGGCCCCCGCTGAAGAGGGGCGTGTTGTCTTGGGGGGCGCTCTGGCCACCTTGCCGCTGCGCGAGGCGCGCGAGCTGTTTGAACGCGAATATCTGCTCACCCAGATCAACCGGTTTGGCGGCAATATCTCCCGCACCGCGAATTTCGTCGGGATGGAGCGATCCGCCCTGCACCGCAAGCTCAAGACGCTGGGGGTTGTGACGTCCAACAAAGCGGGTGCGCGCGTGGCCCATGTCGAAGATGACGACGAGGGGTGAGGCGCGCCAAAGGCGTGCGCCCCCCTTTGGGGGGCGCAACGCAGCGCAAATAAGGGTGTTTAGGCTTTATTAGGGTCGGATTTCGTCTTGGAAATTTTGACCTCTTTAGGTTGCGGATAGACCAGCCCGGCCGAGATGATCAGCTTGGCGGCGTCTTCGACCGACATATCCAGATAAGTGACTTGCGATTGCGGCACGAACAGCAAGAACCCCGAGGTCGGGTTTGGCGTGGTGGGTAAAAACACCGAGATCAGCGGATCATCGGTCTCGGCCAGACCCGCCACTTCGCCCTTGGCATTTGACGAGACAAAGGCAATCGCCTTGAGCCCTTGGCGAGGGTATTCGATCACGCAGGCGCGGTCGAATTTCGCCTCTGATTGGCTGAGTACCGTTTCCGCAATCTGTTTCAGCCCGCTATAAACCGTGCGCACCAAAGGCAGGCGATTGACCACGCTTTCGCCGATCCGCAGGAAGGTGCGCCCGAAGAAACCCTTGGCCAGCCAGCCCACGATCACCGTGAAAATCAGGAAAATCAGCACGCCGATGCCGCGCACATTGACGCCGATATAATGCTCGGGGCGCATTTCCTGGGGCACCAGTGGCAGCACCCAGCCATCGACCCAACCTGCCATCGTCCACATCAGCCAGATCGTCAGGCCAATCGGTGCGACCACGATCAGCCCGGTAAAGAACGACGCGCGCAGCGCCGCGAAGCGCGAGCGACGACGCGGGGGGAGCGTTTCATCAGAATGGGTCATGGGCCGCCTTTGCGCCTGAGGTCTGCGGGGGTATTTATGCAGCCATACCGGTCAGGGCAATGGCCGCAGATCTAGCGGCGCTTGGATCGCGCGATTTCGCCTGCGATTTGCGCGCCCAAGCGGGCATTGTTCAAAACAAGGGCGATATTGGCGTCGAGCGAGCGTCCCTCGGTCAGCTCAAAGATCCGCGACAGCAGGAAAGGCGTGACCGCTTTGGCCGCGATCCCTTGGGATTTCGCCTCTGCCAAAGCCGTCTCGATCACCGGCACGATTTCCTCGCGCGCAATTTCGGCCTCGGGGGGGATCGGATTGGCGATCAGCTGCCCGCCGGGCAGGCCAAGGCGCGCGCGCATCAAATGCGATGCGGCGATTTCGGCGGCACTATCGGCGCGCAATGGCGCGGGAAGACCCGAGCTGCGCGACCAGAAGGCGGGGAAGTCATCTTGCCCATAGGCAATCACCGGAACGCCATGGGTTTCCAGAACTTCCAGCGTTTTCGGAATGTCCAGAATGGCCTTGGCCCCTGCCGCCACCACGCTCACCGGGGTTGCACCCAGTTCCAGCAGATCGGCGGAAATGTCAAAGCTGTCTTCGGCGCCGCGATGCACGCCGCCAATGCCGCCCGTCGCAAACACATCAATCCCGGCGAGATGGGCGCAGATCATCGTGGCAGCCACCGTAGTCGCCCCGGTCGCGCGCTTGGCTAGACACATCGCCAGATCGGCGCGGCTGACTTTCATCGCGTCACGGGTCTGGGCAAGACGCTCTAACAGATCGGGATCAAGCCCGATATGAATTGCGCCATCCATCAGCGCGATCGTGGCAGGCAAAGCGCCAGATGCACGCACCTCGGCCTCCACCGCCTGCGCGGTTTGCAGGTTTTGCGGATAGGGCATGCCATGGGTGATGATCGTGGATTCCAGCGCCACAACGGGCTGGCCTGCATCAAGGGCGGCGCGCAGCTCGGGGGTAAAGATCAAGGGAAGGGTCATGTGGCAAGTTCTCCGGAAACATAGCGGGCAGCTGCGATCAGCGCATGCTCCAGCGCCTTATCGCGCGAACTGCCGCGCCGTTCAGCCACCAGATGGGCGGCCATGAAAGTATCGCCAGCGCCCGTCACACGGGTCACAAGCACGGCAGGCGGAGCCGAGGCGATCACATCACCCGCAGTCGCACAGCCATCCGCCGCCGCGCGCCCGCCATCGGTCACCAGAACGCGGCGCGCACCGCGTGCCAACAGCCCTTCGGCGGCCTCATGCGCGCTTTTGAAATTACGCTGGCACAGAATGCCCGCCTCTTCGAGATTGACGTAAAGCGTGGCGCGGGGATGGGCGAGCAGGGGCGTCAGACGTTCCGCCTTGCCGGGGCTGGCGGGGGCGACGCGGAGATCGGATTTCGCGAAAAGCGGTGAATGCGCGATTTGCGACAGTAGCGCCTCGGTCAAGTTGCCATCGAGCGCGACCGGGCCTTCCCATGGGGCCTCAACCGTGCCAAGGCGTCCATCCGAAAGCGGCGTCAAAATCTTGTCACCAGCGGCCTCAAGGCTATGGGCATCCGCAATCGCCGCGATCAGCCCGTTCGCGCCCTCAATCGCCATATAGCGGTCGGTGGGCAGGTCATCTGATCGGTAAAGATAGTCGCAATCCACGCCCAAAACCCGCGCCGTCTCGATCAGGTCATTGCCTTGGCTGTCGCGCCCCAGCGCCGTCAAAATCGCCGGGCGCAGACCAAAGCGGCGCAGCGTCATCGCGATGTTCATCGCCACGCCACCGGGCAGGCGCTCGATCCGGCCGGGCACGTCCGAGCCCAGATGCATATGGAGCGAGCTGCGCCCGATAATGTCCCACAGGACCGAGCCGATGCAGAGGATGTCAGGGGGTGATTCACGCATGCCCCTTGGTGGCCCGAGACGGGGCAGGGCGCAAGGGGTCGGGCGCGGCTTTGCCACCGCGCCCGCGCCTTTTTCAGCTTTCAAACCATGCGGAAGCGTTCGGCCCCAACACCAGCTTTCCCCCGCTCAGGGTCGCGGCTTGCGAGGGGCCGGTTAGCGTGCCTGCGGGGGCGTCGATGGTGACCGGATCGGGGCCAAGGTTGAACAGGCAGGTAAGGCTTTGCTCAGGCGCGATGCGCGTGAAGCCAAGGATCGGCTCGGGCAGGTCAAGAAAGACACTGCGCCCGTTTGACAGCGCCGCCGAGCCTTTGCGAAACGCAATTGCGGCGCGGTAATGGGCCAACACGCTGCTCGGATCGCCCTCTTGCGTGCTAAGCGCGCGTGCGGCTTGTAGCGGCTTTACGGGCAACCACGGCTTGACGGTGGAAAAGCCGGCCTGCGCGCTGGCGTCCCACACCATCGGCGTACGACAGCCATCGCGGCCCTTGTTTTCGGGCCAAAACCGCAGACCGGGCGGGTCGGTCAACTCGCTATAGTCCAGCTCGGTCTCGGTCTGGCCCAGTTCTTCGCCCTGATAGATCCCGATCGTGCCTTGGAACGACACCAGCATCGAAATCGCCAGTTTCGCAACCTCATCCTGCGTGCCGTATTTGGCCCAGCGCGTCACATGGCGCTGCACGTCATGGTTGGAGAATGACCAGCTTGGCCAGCCGTCGGGCGCACCCTTGAAGAACCCCTCAATTCTCGAGCGGAAATGCTCGGGCGTGAATTTTGGCCCCAGCATGTCGAAACTATAGGCCATGTGCAGCCGGGTCGTACCCGAAGTGTACTCCTCCATGATGCCAAGCGCGCGGTGGGGGGCCTCGCCGACCTCGCCAACGAGCGTGCGCGCCTCGAACTGATCCATCAGCGCGCGCATCCGTTCCAGAAACGCCAGATTCTCGGGGCGGTTTTTGTCGAACGCGTGATCCTGCATGTCATAGGTCGAGAGCGGCGGCCAACGTTCTGGGTCAGGTGACATCGCGGGATTGTCGCGCAGTTCGGGGTCGTGGAAATAGTAGTTCACCGTATCAAGGCGGAACCCGTCCACCCCGCGCTCCAGCCAGAAGCGCAGCACATCAAGTAGTTCATCTTGCACCGCGGGATTGTGCAGGTTCAGGTCGGGCTGCGAAATCAGGAAATTATGCAGGTAATATTGCCCGCGCTCGGGCGCATATTCCCAAGCCGATCCGCCAAAGACCGACTGCCAGTTATTGGGCGGGGAGCCGTCGGGGTTGGGATCGGCCCAGACATACCAATCCGCCTTCGCGCCGCTTTTCTTGGACTCCTTGAACCAAGGATGCTGATCCGAGCTATGCGAGATCACCTGATCGATGATCACCTTCAGCCCCAGATCATGCGCGCGCGCCACCAGCGCGTCGAAATCGGCCAGAGTGCCGAATTGCGGATCAACATCGCGGTAATTGGACACGTCATAGCCCATATCGGCCATTGGCGAGGTAAAGAACGGTGATAGCCAGATCGCATCCACGCCAAGGCTCGCCACATGATCGAGGCGGCGCGTGATGCCAGCCAGATCGCCAATGCCATCGCCGGAATCGTCTTGAAAGCTGCGGGGGTAGATCTGATAGATCACCGCACCGCGCCACCATTCCTTGTTCATATCGCGCTCCTGATTCATAGGTTTTGCCTGTTCTTGCACCAAGTTTAGATTTGTTAGCGCAAACGGCAACCGCTATAGCGTTGTTTTACTCCGCTCGCTTGACCTTATTGGGGGCGATGTCCATCAATCAATCGAGATCAAGCTTTCGGAGATTGCGCCCGTGAATGACAGCCAAATGCCCAGCGTTGAAACCATACGCGACGAGATTTTGCATCATCTGACCTATTCGATGGGCAAGGATGCAGATCATGCTTCGGTGTATGACTGGCGTATGGCGTTGAGCTTGGCGCTGCGCGACCGGGTGGTTGCGCCCTGGTTTGCCGCGACGCGTAAAACTTGGGAGCAGGGCCGCAAGCGCGTCTATTACCTGTCGATGGAGTTTTTGATCGGGCGGATGCTTGAAGATGCCGCGATCAATCTGGGCCTGCGCGCAACCTGTCGCAGCGCGATCGAGGGCTTGGGGCTGGATTGGTATGAGGTCATTGAAAACGAACCCGATGCGGCGCTTGGCAATGGTGGGTTGGGGCGACTGGCGGCGTGCTATATGGAAAGCATGGCGAGCCTTGGGTGCCCGGGCTATGGCTATGGCATCCGCTACGAGCACGGTCTGTTCAAGCAGCGCTTTGAGGGTGGCCAGCAGGTTGAGACGCCCGAAGATTGGCTCAAACAGCGCCACCCTTGGGAGTTCGAACGCCCCGAAAGCGCCTATGTGATTGGCTTCAAGGGCCATGTCGAAACGGTGGATGGCAAGACCCATTGGGTGCCCGGCGAAACAGTGCTGGCCGAGGCCTATGACATGCCGGTGATCGGCTGGGAGGGCAAATGGGCCAATACGTTGCGGCTCTGGTCGGCTAAGCCCACCGAGATGTTCGACCTAGCGCGGTTCAATCATGGCGATTATGCCGCTGCCGCCGAGCCCGAGGCGCTTGCGCGCACGCTTAGCCGGGTACTTTATCCTGATGATACGACCTTTGCGGGCAAGGAATTGCGCCTCAAGCAGGAATACTTCCTGACCGCCGCCGCGCTGCAAGACATCCTGCGCCGCCATCTTGCCGCGGGCTTGGGGCTTACCGATCTGCCCGAGCATGTCGCGATCCAGATGAACGACACCCATCCCGCGATTGCCGGGCCGGAACTGATCCGACTGCTCTGCGATGAGCATGGGATGGAGTTTACACAAGCCATTGAAATCACCGTTCAATGTCTGGGATATACCAACCATACCTTGCTGCCCGAGGCTCTGGAACATTGGGCGACCTATCTGATGGGCACTGTGCTGCCGCGCCATATGCAAATCATTGAAAAGATTGATAGCTGGCATCGGCGCAACCATCCCAATCGGCCCCATTATGTGGGCATCGTCAAACACCAAGAGGTGCGGATGGGTGAGCTGGCCTTTATCACCTCGCATAAGGTGAACGGGGTGTCGGCGCTACACACCGAGCTGATCAAGAAAAACCTGTTTCCCGAGCTTAATAAACTGCATCCCGGACGCATCATCAACCAGACCAACGGCATCACGCCGCGCCGTTGGCTGCGCATGGCCAACCCCGCGCTGTCGCATCTGATCATCGACACGATTGGCGAGGGCTGGGAGGGCGATCTGGACCGGCTGCGCGAGTTGGAACCCTTTATCGAGGACTCCGCGTTTCTCGATAAATTCATGGCCGCCAAACGCACCAACAAGGAACATCTGGCCGCCTGGATCGCGCAAAGCGAAGGGATCACGGTCAACCCGGATGCAATTTTCGACATTCAGGTCAAACGGTTGCATGAATATAAGCGGCAGTTAATGAACATCTTGCAGACTATCGGCGAATGGCACGAGATGCGCGAGAACCCGCAGGTCGACTATCAACCGCGCGTCAAGATTTTCGGCGGCAAGGCAGCGCCGGGTTATTTTGCGGCCAAGCAGATCATCCGTCTGATCAAGGACGCGGCCGAGGTGATCAACAATGACCCGCTGATCGGGGATCGCCTCAAAATCGTTTATCCGGCCAATTACAACGTCTCGATGGCGGAGCGCTTGATCCCGGCGGCGGATCTGTCGGAACAGATCTCGACCGCGGGCAAGGAAGCCTCGGGCACGGGGAATATGAAATTCGCGCTCAACGGGGCGCTCACCATTGGCACGCTGGATGGCGCAAACGTGGAAATTCGGGAACAGGTGGGGGCGGAGAACTTTTTCCTCTTTGGCCTGACCGCCGATGAGGTGATAGAGCGTCGCCGCGACCCCGAACATGCCCGCCACGCCATTCTGGACAGCCCGCTTTTGCAGGACGTATTGCAGATGATTGCCGAGGGGCGCTTTTCCAAGGATGAGCCGGAACGCTATCACGATCTGGTTCATAATATGTGGAATAGCGACTACTTCCTCGTTGCCTCGGACTTCGAAGCCTACCGGTCGTCTCAGAAAGAAGTGGACGTGGCCTTTGGTGATCGCGCAAGCTGGGCAAAGATGGCTGCCCTCAATACGGCGCGCATGGGGTTTTTCTCATCGGACCGGGCGATTGCGGGCTATATGAAAGATATCTGGAACGCGAAATCTGCCCTTTAGGCGATCGTTCGCGCCCCGGCGAAGGAGCGATATGGCGCTGATTGATCGTGCGACCGCCGAAGCCTTGACTGAGGGGCTCCATCCTGATCCGTTTTCGGTTTTGGGGGTGCATGATGGACAATTGGTCGCCTTCGTGCCCGGTGCTACGCGGGTCTGGGCCTTGGGCAAGCACGAAGAAGAACTGGCCCAGATCTTGCCCGATGTCTTTGCCACAAGCTGGAGCAGCGGTCCCTATCGCCTGCGCGCCAGCAATGACATGGCAACATGGGATTTCGACGATCCCTACAGCTTCCCGCCCGTTCTGGGGGAAATCGACGAATATCTGATCGGCGAGGGCACGCATAAGCGGCTTTGGGAAAAGCTGGGCGCGCATACCATCACCCATTGCGGTGTCGAGGGGGTGCATTTCGCGCTTTGGGCACCCAATGCGCGCCGCGTTTCGGTCGTCGGGGATTTCAATTTTTGGGACGGGCGGCGTCATCAAATGCGCCGTCTTGGAAAGACCGGGGTTTGGGAAATTTTCATTCCCGGACTGCATGAAGGGGCGCTGTATAAATACGAGTTGCTCGATACAGAGGGGCGGTTACTGCCGCTGAAATCCGATCCGCTGGGCTTTGGGGCCGAGCACCCGCCCGCGCAGGCCTCGGTCGTTCGCAAGCTGGGGCTGCATCATTTTGGCGACGGCGCCTGGATCAAGCAACGCGCCGCACGCCATGAACGCCACGCGCCGATCTCAATCTACGAGGTGCATCTGGGGAGTTGGGTGCGGATCTGGGATGAGGGGGGCAGGCCGCTTAGTTATCATGAGTTGGCCGAAAAGCTGATCGATTACGTCTGTGACATGGGGTTCACCCATATCGAGCTGCTACCGATCACCGAATTTCCCTTTGACGGGTCTTGGGGCTATCAGCCGATCGGGCTGTATGCGCCCACGATCCGCCATGGCCGCCCCGAAGAATTCGCTGAACTGGTGGACGCCGCGCATCGCCGGGGTGTCGGGGTGATCCTTGATTGGGTGCCCGGCCATTTCCCGACCGATGCCCATGGGTTGCAGAAATTCGATGGCACGGCACTTTATGAACATGCCGATCCCAAAGAGGGGTTTCATCAGGACTGGAACACCCTGATCTATAATTACGGGCGGCGCGAGGTTTCGAACTTCTTGCTCGCTAACGCCTTGTTCTGGCTTGAGGAATATCACCTGGACGGGCTGCGCGTGGATGCGGTGGCCTCGATGCTGTATCGTGATTACTCCCGCGAGCCCGGTGAATGGGTGCCCAACAAGGATGGCGGGCGCGAAAACCTTGAGGCGATCGAGTTCCTCAAGGCGATGAATGCGGCCTCTTATGGCGGGGCCGAGGGGATCATGACCGTGGCCGAGGAAAGCACAGCCTTTCCCGGTGTCACGCGCCCCGTGCATGAGGGCGGGCTTGGCTTTGGCTATAAGTGGAATATGGGCTGGATGAACGACACTCTGCGCTATTTCGCGCGCGAGCCGGTGCATCGAAAGTTCCACCACAATGAACTTACCTTCGCATCTTCATATACTTACAGTGAAAACTTCATCCTTCCGATCAGCCATGATGAGGTGGTGCATGGCAAGGGTTCTATGCTGGGCAAAATGCCGGGCAATGAGGCCGAGAAATACGCCAATCTGCGGGCCTTTTACGCGTTCCAATGGGCGCATCCAGGTAAGAAGTTGTTGTTCATGGGGCAGGAATTCGGCCAATGGTCGGAATGGAGCCATGAGCGCGAGCTGGATTGGTATTTGCTTGATGATCCAAATCATGCGGGCCTGCGCAATCTGGTGCGCGATCTCAACCGGCTTTATCGCGAAACGCCCGCGCTGCATTGGGGGGATTGCGACCCGCAGGGATTTGCCTGGATAGAGGCGGATGACGCCGAAAACTCGGTCTTTGTGTTTGAGCGCCGCGCCCCCGGAGCGCCCCCCGTCGTGGTGGTTGCCAACCTGACGCCGATGGATCGCACCTATCGCATCGGCCTGCCGCAGAGCGGCGAGTGGGTCGAGCTGCTCAACACGAATTCCGCGCATTACGGCGGCGAGAACTGGGGCAATCTGGGCTATATCACCGCTCAGGATCAGCCCCATTCGAACCGCGATCACAGCGCAGAAGTGTATTTGCCGCCGCTCTCAGTCGTGATGTTCACGCCCGGTTGAGTGCTTTCAGGGAGGGGAGAGAATGCTACCACAACCCAATACACGCCTTAGCGCGCAGGCGATGGCCTTTGTGCTGGCGGGCGGGCGCGGGAGTCGCCTGAAAGAGCTGACAGACCGGCGCGCAAAACCGGCGGTCTATTTCGGCGGCAAGACCCGGATCATTGATTTCGCGCTCTCCAATGCGCTTAATTCCGGCATTCGGAAAATGGCGATTGCGACGCAATACAAGGCCCATTCGCTGATCCGCCACGTCCAGCGCGGCTGGAACTTCTTCCGCGCAGAACGCAATGAATATCTTGATATCCTGCCCGCAAGTCAGCGCGTCGCCGATAGCAGATGGTATTCCGGAACGGCTGATGCTGTGGCGCAAAATATTGATATTATTGATGATTATGGCGTAAAATTTGTGGTCATTCTGGCCGGAGATCATATCTACAAGATGGATTATGAGATCATGCTGCGCGAGCATGTCGATACTGGTGCCGATGTCACCATCGGCTGCCTGACCGTGCCGCGCGATGAGGCGACAGCCTTTGGAGTGATGGCGATCGACAAAAGCGGGCAGGTGACGGAGTTTCTTGAAAAGCCGGAAAACCCGCCCGGAATGCCCAACGATCCCGATCATAGTCTCGCCTCGATGGGGATTTATATTTTCAACTGGGATTTTCTGCGTGATTTGCTGCGTCGGGATATGGAAGACACGAATTCCAGCCACGATTTCGGCCACGATCTGATCCCCCACATCGTCAAGAACGGCAAGGCGATGGCGCATAAGTTCAGCGATAGCTGCGTGACCTCGGGGCTGGAGACCGAACCCTATTGGCGCGATGTCGGCACGGTCGATGCGTTCTGGCAGGCCAATATCGACCTCACCGATTTCACGCCCAAGCTGGATCTTTATGACAATGAATGGCCAATCTGGACCTATGCCGAGATCGTGCCGCCCGCAAAATTCATCCATGATGAAGACGGGCGTCGCGGCTCGGCGGTGTCCTCGCTGGTGTCGGGCGATTGCATCGTTTCGGGGTCCGAGGTGCGCCATTCGCTGCTATATACCGGCGTGCGCGCGCATAGTTTTTCCGCGCTCGATCAAGCGGTTGTGCTGCCTTATGTCGATATCGGCCGACATGCGCGGCTTAGCCATTGCGTGATTGATCGCGGTGTGCAAATCCCGCATGGATTGATCGTCGGGGAAGATCCTGATGAGGATGAGAAATGGTTTCGTCGCACCGAAGGGGGCGTTGTGCTGATTACGCAGCCGATGCTGGACAAACGTGCGGCGGTGCTGGGGTAGATCCGGGGAGGGGGCTGTCTGCCCCCGCGGCTTGCGCCGCCCCCCGAGAGTATTTGAGGCCAGATGAAAATGGGCAAGATGCGCAAAGTTCTTTCCGTGGCCTCTGAAATGGTGCCGCTGGTCAAGACCGGGGGCTTGGCCGATGTGGTGGGCGCGTTGCCCGGCGCACTGGCCGGGCAGGGCTGGGAGATGCGGGTTATGATTCCCGCCTATCGCGGCGTTCTGAAATCTCTGAAAGCGTCGAAAGCGGTCTGGAAAAGCCCTGATCTTTATGGAGCGCCGGCACGACTGATGCAGGGTAAGGTGGGCGGAACGGTGGTTTTGGCGCTGGATGCGCCCCATCTTTATGACCGCGCGGGCGGGCCCTATTCTGACGGCGGAGTCGATTTCGTGGATAATGCCGAGCGCTTTGCCGCGCTGTGCCATGTCGCCGCCGAGGTCGCACGCGCAGGCATTGCCGGGTGGAAGCCCGAGATCGTTCACGCCCATGATTGGCAGACCGGTTTGGTGCCGTGGTATCTGCGAGACTCTGGCATTCCCACGGTAATCACGGTGCACAATATCGCCTTTCAAGGCCGCTTTGCGCGCGAAAAACTTGCGGCGATGGCGCTAAAGCCCGCCGATTTCGAGCGCGATGGCGTTGAATTTTGGGGGGATATTTCGACCTTGAAGGCCGGGTTGATGGCGGCAGATGCGATCACCACGGTTAGCCCACGCTACGCCGATGAGCTGATGCGTCCCGTCTTTGGCATGGGGCTAGAGGGTGTGATTCAACTGCGTGCGCGCGATTTGCACGGCATTCTCAACGGTATCGACACTACGATCTGGGATCCGGAAGTCGACCCTAATATCCAGCCGTTCTCGTCCGGCTCTCTCACCGGAAAAGAAAAGAACCGCAATGCGTTAGAGGGCGAATTTAATCTTGATGTCAAAGGCCCGCTGGCGATTTTGATCAGCCGGTTGACCGATCAGAAGGGGATTGATCTGATCGCACCGGCGATTGAACCGTTCCTTGCTGCGGGCGGGGGCTTGGCGGTTCTGGGGTCGGGGGATCGCTGGGCAGAGGCGGCGATGCTTGATCTCGCCACGCGTTATCCCGGTCAGGTCGGCGTCAAGATCGGCTATGATGAGACCTTGAGCCATCGCATGTTTGGTGGCGGCGATGCGGTACTGGTGCCTTCGCGTTTTGAGCCCTGCGGCCTGACCCAGCTTTACGGGCTGCGCTATGGTTGTTTGCCGGTGGTGGCGGCGGTGGGCGGATTGGCCGATACGGTGATCGGTGCGAGCCCGGCAACGCAGGCCGCCAAGGCCGCGACCGGCGTGGTGTTCCATCCCGTGGATGCGCTGGCTTTGCAGCAAGGCTTGCTCAAGCTGGTGGCGCTTTATGAGGACCGCGCGCAATGGCGGGCGATGGTGCGCCGCGCGATGAAGCAGGATTGGGGTTGGGCGCAATCGGCCAGCCGCTACGGGGCGCTTTATGACACGTTGATTTCCAATGCAGATTGAAACGGGCTGCGCCGATCAGCTGGGCGCGACGCTCAGCGAGCAAGGCGTCAATTTTGCGCTGGCGTCGCGCCATGCTGAGGCGGTCGATCTGTGTCTGTTCACCGACGCTGGCGAGGTGCAGTTGCGTCTACCGGGGCGCTCTGGTGCGGTTTGGCATGGCTTTGTGCCGGGGCTTGGGGCAGGGGCGCGCTATGGTTATCGCGTGCATGGCAATTGGGCGCCCGAGTCGGGGCATCGGTTTAACCCCGCCAAGCTGCTGATTGACCCGTATGCGCGCGCGCTTGATCAACCGCTGATCTGGAACGCGGCGATGGCGCAGGGGAAATCCAAGCCAGATCAACGTGATAGCGCACCGGTCATGCCAAAATCCGTGGTCTGCGAAACGTTGCATCCCGATTGGCAACGCCCCGCGCATCGCTGGCGTGATAGCGTGATTTATGAGGCCCATCCCAAGGGGCTGAGCATGTTGCATCCTGACATCCCCGAGCCTTTGCGCGGCACCTGGGCGGGGCTGGCGAGCGATCCGGTTCTGGCGCATCTGAACCGGCTGGGCGTTACCGCGATTGAGCTGCTGCCGACCTGCGCCTTTCTGGACGACAAGTTCCTCGTCGAAAAAGGGCTGCGCAATTATTGGGGCTATCAGCCGGTGGGATTTTTTGCGCCCGAGCCGCGCTATGGCGGGGCCGACCCGCGTGCGGAGTTTCGCGCGATGGTGCACCGCTTTCATGGTGCAGGGATTGAGGTGATCCTTGACGTCGTGTTCAACCATACCGGCGAGGGCGATGCGCGCGGCCCGATGCTGTCGCTGCGCGGGATCGACAATGCCAGCTATTACCGCCTGAGCGATCGCGGCGCCTATATTAACGAGACGGGCACGGGCAACACGCTGGATCTGTCCGAGCCTCTGACGCTGCGCCTTGTGATGGATTGCCTGCGCCATTGGGTGCTTGAGATGGGCGTGGATGGGTTTCGCTTTGATCTGGCGGCGACTTTGGCGCGCGGTGCAAGCGGTGCGGTTGAGGCTCATGCGCCGTTTCTCAGCGCGATCGCACAAGATCCGGTTTTGCGGTGCGTCAAGCTGATCGCAGAGCCTTGGGATATCGGGCCTGGGGGCTATCATCTTGGCTGGTTCCCGCATCCGTTCAACGAGTGGAATGATCGGTTTCGCGACCATACGCGCCGCTTTTGGCGTGGCGATGAGGCGATGGCGGGCGATCTGGCGCGCCGGGTTGCGGGCTCGGCCGAGGTGTTTGACCATGACGGGCGGGCAGCGAGTGCCTCGGTGAATTTCATCACCGCACATGACGGGTTCACCTTGCAAGACCTTGTCAGCCATACAGAAAAGCAAAACGACGCAAATGGAGAGGGCAATCGCGACGGCCATAACGCGAACTTCTCCGAAGCGCTGCCAGAGCGCGAAGCGCAGGATGCGCGCAAAAGGGCGCTGCTGGCCACGTTGATCCTCGGCCAAGGCGTGCCGATGCTGTTGGCAGGCGATGAGTTTGGCAATTCGCAAGGGGGCAATAACAATGCCTATGCACAGGACAACCCTATTGGTTGGCTTGACTGGCCCAATGCCGATCGCACGCTGATTGCGTTTACTGCGCGGCTGATCGCGCTGCGCCACGCCTATCCTGTACTGCGTCAGCGTCGGTTTTTACATGCTTTGATCCGCGCGCAAGACGGGCTGCGCGATTTGATCTGGCGGCTGTGTTCGGGGCAAGAACCCACGCCCGATGACTGGGGCAGCCGAGAGTTGCGCTGCATCGGCGTGGAAATTCGTGGCGCAGCCGAAGGACCGGCCCACGAAGCCGGCGATCGCGCCGCCTATTTGATTTTCAACGCCGGCGGACCTTGTGAGGCGCGCTTGCCCGAGGGCGCGTGGGAGCGTGTGCTTGATAGCGCCGATCCCGAGGGGAGCGTTGCCATGACGTGTTGCGCTCAGACTTGCCTTAGCGCGCAATCGCTACAAGTTTTTGTTCAAACAGTATCGCAGGAGCCAGCATGACTCGCCACGCCACATCACCGTTTGAGGGTCAAAAGCCCGGCACCTCTGGTTTGCGCAAGAAAACCAAGGTGTTTATGCAGCCGCGCTATCTTGAAAATTTCGTTCAAGCGACCTTTGAAGCGATTGGCGGCGTTGCGGGCCAGACCTTGGTTCTGGGCGGCGATGGGCGCTATTTCGGGGCCGAGGCCGCGCGCATCATCCTGAAAATGGCCGCGGCCAATGGCGCGGCGCGGGTGATCGTGGGGCAGGGCGCGTGGCTGTCGACCCCGGCGGCTTCGCATCTGATCCGCGCACGCGGCGCAATGGGCGGGATTATCTTGTCGGCGAGCCACAATCCCGGCGGCCCGGATGAGGATTTCGGCGTCAAATACAACATGGGGAATGGTGGGCCTGCGCCTGAAACGGTGACGGCGGCGATCTACGCACTCAGCCAGGAGATTACGGAATATCACTGTCTGGATGTGGATGATCCCGACCTGACTGTCGTAGGCGAAGCGCAGCTTGGCATGATGGTTGTCGAGGTGGTTGACCCCGTCGAAGCCTATGCGGATATGATGGAAACTCTGTTCGATTTCAACGCGTTGCGGGCCATGTTTAAAGCAGGATTCCGGATGCGGATGGATTCGATGTGCGCGATCACCGGACCCTATGCCGTCGAGATTTTTGAGCGCCGCTTGGGTGCGCCTGCGGGCACTGTCACCCATGCCACACCGCTGCCAGATTTCGGCGGAATGCACCCCGATCCGAACCCGACATGGGCGCATGAATTGATGGCGGAAATGATGGGTGATGACGCGCCAGATTTCGGTGCGGCCTCGGATGGTGATGGCGATCGCAACATGGTGCTAGGGGCGGGGATTTACGTTTCTCCCTCGGATTCTTTGGCCGTGCTGGCGGCGAATGCGCATCTGGTTCCGGGCTATAAAAAGGGCCTCAAGGGCGTGGCGCGCTCGATGCCGACCTCGGCGGCGGTGGACCGGGTTGCGGCCGAAATGGGCTTGGTTTGTTACGAAACACCAACGGGTTGGAAGTTTTTTGGCAACCTGATGGATGCCGGTCGCGTCAGCCTGTGTGGCGAGGAAAGCTTTGGCACGGGCTCAGATCACGTGCGCGAAAAGGACGGGCTTTGGGCGGTGCTGATGTGGCTCAATATCCTCGCCGTACGCCAGATGAGCGTGGCTGAGATTATGCAAGATCACTGGGCGCATTTCGGGCGCAACTATTATTCGCGCCATGATTACGAGGCGCTGCCCGTAGATCAGGCCGAGGCGATGCTGGGCGATCTGCGCGCGCGGTTTGGGGCGCTGACAGGGGCGCGCCATGAGGGGCTGATCGTGGAAAGCGCCGATGAGTTTTCCTATCGCGATCCGGTGGATGGGTCGGTGTCTGAGGGTCAAGGGTTTCGCATCTTGTTCGAGGGCGGCTCACGTGTGGTGCTGCGCTTGTCGGGCACGGGAACCGAGGGCGCGACGTTGCGCGTCTATATGGAACGCTACGCACCGGGGCCAGACGGGCTTGACCACGATCCGCAAGAGGCGCTGGGACCAATCATCAAAGCGACCGAAGCCATTGTTGGCATCCGAAACCGCACGGGGCGCGCGGCGCCTAATGTGATCACCTGAGGTGTGAGCGCCGAAACAGGGCGGCGAACGGGCCCTGTTTCTATAGCACACAATAATCCTATAATCGGTATTATGTAACCTGTGCGCATCAAGAGAGCCTGCTAAACAATTGTTTTCGCGTAATCTCCTATGAGATTGCGCTTATAACGTCGTCATCGGTTTTGGCAGGAATTTCCCGCTCAACCCGATGATTTCATCCCAGATCCGCAATGTCAGATCGCGCGGCCGCTCTTTGACTGGACGCACCAGAAACCAGTGGCGCATCAACGGTAGACCCGGAGCATTCAGTAGCACCAGACGCCCGGTGTCCACCTCATCTGTCACGGTATGCAGGCTGAGAAATGCAACGCCAAGCTCGGCCATCACGGCTTGTTTGATCGTCTCGTTGCTGTCCATCTCAAGCGTGTCGTAAATCCGCCCGTCTCCGATACGGTCCAGCCAACGTGTCATAAGAATGCGCGTCCCCGAGCCTTGCTCGCGCGAGATGAAGCGCTGCGAAAACAACGCATCTAGATCGTTGGCATGTCCAATCAGCGGATGTCCGGGCGGCGCGACAAGCCCATGAGGATGATCGCCCAAGGGCTGCGCGATCACTTCGGGCTGGCGCGGCGGACGCCCCATCACGGCAATGTCGAAGGCACCGCGATCAAGCCCTTGCAGAATCTCAGTGCGGTTTCCGACTTTCAGCGCAATCTCGATTTCCGGGTGAACCTGTTGCATCAGTTTGACCAGTCGCGGCGCGAAATATTTGCCCGTTGAGACCACACCAAGCGTTAATCGGCCGACTTGACCACGCTGAATCGCGCGCAGATTGGCCTCTGCCTGCGACAAACTGTCTTCTATTCTCAGTGCGGCTTCGCGCAATGCCAGACCCGCTTCGGTCAGTTCAGATCCCGCGCCATCAACGGCACGCTGAATCAGCTTCATCTGAAGCGCCTCTTCCAAGCCCTTGATTTGCGTGTGAATTGCCGGGGTCGTCAAACCAAGCTTTTCCCCAGCAGCGGTCAAAGACCCTCCTTTTGCCACCGCATCGAGGGCGCGTAATTGCTTTAGCGTGAGGGCATTCATCCGCATCTGCTTTAAAATTCCTTAAAAGGTTATACCCATTATTTAAATTTCATAAAAACCCTTTCTCCGCAATCTTAACCTCATTGCAGCACGTCACCTTGGAGGAGGGTCCGATGTCCGTAAGTTTCGAAGGCCTCGGCCTGACTGCCGAACTGGCCGATACGATGACCCGGTTGACGCAGGTCGGTGCGACTCTGGCCCACATGATTGCCCGCAACGGTATTGAAGGAGATCTGTCGCAAGCGGCGGGCGTCAATGCTGGCGGTGATGGTCAAAAAGCGCTTGATGTGATTGCCGATGAGGCCTTTATGGATGCCCTGCGCGACAGTGCTGTCATTCATTACGCCTCAGAAGAACAAGACGATGTGGTCGATTTTGACACCGGTTCGCTGGCGCTGGCGATTGATCCGTTGGATGGCTCGTCCAATATCGACGTGAACGTCTCGATTGGCACGATCTTCTCAATTTTTCCGGCGGCCGAGACGCATGAGGCAAGTTTTCTGCGCCCGGGCTCTGAGCAGATCGCAGGTGGCTACATCATCTTTGGGCCGCAAACCGCGCTGGTTGTGAGCTTTGGCAACGGTGTGCACCATTGGGTGCTGGAGCCGGGTGGCGACACCTGGACCCGCGTGGCCGATCCGCGCCCCCTGCCCCAAGATACGTCGGAATACGCGATCAACGCGTCGAACTATCGCCATTGGCCAGTGCCAGTCCGCGCCTTTATTGACGATTTGGTCGCAGGGGCCGAGGGCCCGCGCGGGCGCAACTTCAATATGCGCTGGATCGCGTCACTGGTGGCGGAAACGCATCGCATCATCACCCGCGGTGGCGTCTTTCTATATCCCGGCGATGATCGCGATGGCTATGCGCGCGGTCGCTTGCGCCATGTCTATGAATGCGCCCCGATCGCTTTGCTGGTGACCCAGCTTGGTGGCGGTGCCACCGATGGCGCCGATCAGATATTGTCCAACATTCCCAATCGCCTGCATGCGCGCACGCCCTTCGTCTTTGGCTCTAGCGCCAAAGTCGCCCGAGTCGCGGCCTATTACGATCTGCCGCACGACGAAACGCATGCGCTGTTCAACAAACGCGGCCTGTTCCGGAGCTAAATCATGTCCAAGAAACACCCGATCATCTCTGTCGTTGGCTCGTCCGGAGCTGGCACGTCGACCGTGAAATCCACCTTCGAGCAAATCTTTCGCCGCGAGGGGATCAAATCCGTCTCGATCGAGGGCGATGCATTTCACCGCTTTAACCGCGCCGATATGAAGGCCGAGTTGCAAAATCACTATGATGCTGGCGATCCCGGTTTCTCGCATTTCTCGTATGAGGCCAATGAGTTAGCCGAACTAGAGCGGGTTTTTCGCGACTATGGCGAGACCGGCAAAGGAAAGACGCGCCACTATATCCATGATGATACCGAGGCCGCCGCCCATGGCACCCCGCCGGGACATTTCACCGATTGGGACGATTTTGAGAATGACTCCGATCTGTTGTTCTACGAGGGGCTGCATGGCTGCGTGGTCAATGACGAGGTCAATCTCGCGCAACTCGCCGATCTGAAAATCGGTGTGGTGCCGGTGATCAACCTGGAATGGACGCAGAAAATCCATCGCGACCGGGCGTCGCGCGGCTATTCGACCGAGGCGGTGACCGATGTAATCCTGCGCCGCATGCATTCTTATGTGAATTGCATCGTGCCGCAATTCTCTGAAACCGACATCAACTTTCAGCGTGTGCCGGTGGTGGATACGTCAAACCCCTTCATCGCGCGCTGGATTCCGACGCCCGATGAAAGCCTTGTGGTGATCCGCTTCAAGAATCCGCGTGGCATCGATTTCCCTTATCTGACGTCGATGATCCATGGCTCGTGGATGAGCCGTGCGAACTCGATCGTGATCCCGGGCAACAAGCAGGATTTGGCGATGCAACTGATCCTCACTCCCTTGATCGAGCGCCTGGTGCGCGACGCCAAGCGCGCTTGAGAAGGATGAAGGACGTTATGAAAGACATTCAAATCAATCAAGAAACTGAAATGGCGAACGCCATCCGCGCGCTTGCCATGGATGCGGTGCAAAAGGCCAATTCCGGTCATCCCGGGATGCCGATGGGCATGGCTGATGTCGCCACCGTTCTGTTCAACCGCTTTATGTCGATTGATCCCGCTGCGCCGAAATGGCCCGACCGCGACCGCTTTGTTCTGTCTGCGGGACATGGCTCGATGCTGGTTTATGCGATCCATCATCTGCTGGGCTACGCGGATATGGACATGGACCAGCTGCGCAACTTTCGCCAACTTGGATCGCGCACTGCTGGGCACCCGGAATACGGCCATGCGGACGGGATCGAAGTGACCACAGGCCCCTTGGGTCAGGGAATTGCGACCGCCGTGGGCATGGCGCTAGCAGAAAAGATGAAGAATGCGCGCTATGGCGATGATAGTGTTGATCATTTCACTTATGTGATTGCCGGTGACGGCTGCCTGATGGAGGGCATCAGCCACGAGGCGATTGATCTTGCCGGGCATCTTGGACTGGGCAAGCTGGTTGTGATGTGGGACGACAACGCGATCACCATTGACGGTGATACCAACCTGTCCACCTCGACCGATCAGCAGGCGCGTTTCGCCGCGGCGGGCTGGCATGTCAGCGCTTGTGACGGCCATGACATGAACGCCATTGCCGAGGCGATTGAGGCAGCTCGCCTTGATCCGCGCCCCTCGTTAATCGCCTGTCGCACGATCATCGGATTTGGCGCGCCGAATAAGCAGGGCAGTCACGATGTGCACGGCGCTCCGTTGGGGGATGCCGAGATCGCAGCGGCGCGAAAGCAGCTGAACTGGGCTTATGAACCCTTTGAAATTCCTGCATCTATTTATGATTCATGGCACCAGATCGCCGCACGCGGAGCGCATAAACGCGCGGAGTGGGAGCAACGGCTTAGCGTTGAATTTCGAGCGACTGAGCCTTGCGATACCAGCGCGCTGCCCGGCGCAATCGAGGCCTATAAGCGCAAACTGTCGCAAGACAAACCCAATGTCGCGACCCGCAAAGCCAGTCAGATGGCGCTGGAAGTGGTCAATGCCACCCTGCCCTTCACGGTTGGCGGCTCGGCTGATCTGACCGGGTCGAACCTCACGAAAAGCTCGAAAATGCAATCGGTTACGCCGCAAGATTTCAGTGGTGACTACATCCATTACGGCATCCGCGAACATGGGATGGCGGCCGCGATGAACGGGATTGCGTTGCATGGCGGGCTGAAACCCTATGGCGGCACCTTCATGGCTTTCGCCGATTACTGCCGCCCTGCGATCCGGCTGTCGGCACTGATGGGCGTGCCGGTGACCTATGTGATGACGCATGACAGCATCGGTCTGGGAGAAGATGGCCCGACCCACCAACCCGTCGAACATCTCGCCAGCCTGCGCGCCATTCCAAACCTGTTGGTGATGCGCCCGGCAGATGCGGTGGAAACCGCTGAGGCTTGGGAAATCGCCATGATGTCAAAGGATAAGCCGGTGATGATCGTGGCGTCGCGGCAAAACCTGCCGCTGCAGCGCACCCAGCACGAGGCCGAGAACCTGACTGCGCGCGGGGCTTATCTGCTGCGCGATCCGGCCAAACGCGATGTGACGTTGATCGCCACCGGCTCGGAGGTTGAGATCGCGATTGCGGCGGCTGATCTGCTTGCGGCGGACGGGATCAAGGCGGCCGTGGTGTCTGCGCCCTGTTTTGAATTGTTTGAGGCGCAGGACAAAGCCTATCGCGATACAATCCTTGGCACCGCGCCGCGCGTGGGCTGCGAGGCGGCGATCCGTCAGGGCTGGGATCTGTTTCTGGACCGCGAAGATGGCTTTGTCGGGATGCGCGGATTTGGCGCCTCGGCCCCTGCCCCCGCACTCTACAATCACTTCAACATCACTGCAGAAGCGATTGCTTCGCAAGCTAAAAACTTGATCTGAGGGATAATGAAAATGACCGTCAAAGTTGCCATTAACGGCTTTGGGCGCATTGGGCGCAACGTGTTGCGCGCGATCATTGAATCGGGGCGCACCGATATCGAGGTGGTCGCGATCAACGATCTCGGCCCGGTGGAGACCAACGCGCATCTACTGCAATTTGACAGCGTGCATGGCCGCTTTCCGGTCGATGTGAAAACCACCGCCGACACGATTGATGCAGGCCGTGGGCCGATCAAGGTCACCGCGATCCGCGACCCCAAGGAACTGCCCTGGGGGGATGTCGATATCGCGCTGGAATGCACCGGCATCTTCACCGCGCGTGAAAAAGCGGCCTTCCATTTGGAAAACGGCTCAAAACGCGTGCTGGTTTCGGCCCCGGCTGCGGGCGCGGACAAGACCATCGTGTTTGGCGTCAATGACGGCGTGCTGACGAGCGACGATCTGGTCGTTTCCAACGCAAGCTGCACCACGAACTGCCTGTCGCCCGTGGTCAAGGTTCTGAACGATGCGATCGGGATCTCCAAGGGGTTCATGACCACGATCCACAGCTATACCGGCGATCAGCCGACGCTGGATACGATGCATAGCGATCTCTATCGCGCACGCGCCGCGGCGCTGAGCATGATCCCGACCTCGACGGGCGCTGCCAAGGCGGTGGGTCTGGTGCTGCCGGAACTCGCAGGCAAGCTGGATGGCGTCGCGATCCGCGTGCCCACGCCCAACGTCTCGGTCGTCGATCTGGTGTTTGAGGCTGCGCGCGACACTTCGGTCGAAGAGGTCAACGCCGCGATCCGCGCAGCCGCCGATGGCCCGCTGAAAGGCGTGCTGGGCTATACCGATAAGCCTAATGTTTCCAGCGACTTCAACCACGATCCTCATTCTTCGATCTTCCACATGGACCAGACCAAGGTGATGGATGGCCGGATGGTGCGGATCCTGAGCTGGTATGACAACGAATGGGGCTTTTCCAACCGTATGGCCGACACCGCCGTCGCGATGGGCAAGTTGATCTGAGCAAGCCGGGGGCCAGCCCCCGGACCCCCGGGATATTTTGGTCAAGAGGAAGACCAGAGAAAGAGGAACGACTGATATGGCTTTGATAACGCTCAGACAACTTCTGGATCACGCCGCCGAGCGTGGCTATGGCGTGCCCGCGTTCAACATCAATAATATGGAGCAAGGTCTTGCGATCATGAAGGCTGCGGCGAAATGTGACTCGCCCGTCATCATGCAGGCCAGTCGCGGTGCGCGCAGCTATGCTGGCGACATCATGTTGCGCCATATGATCCAGGCGCTGTCGGAAATGTATCCGCATATCCCGCTGTGTATGCACCAAGATCACGGCAATAACGAACAAACCTGCCTGAGTGCGATCCGCCACGGGTTTACCTCGGTGATGATGGACGGCTCGCTTGAGGCGGATATGAAAACCCCGTCTTCCTATGAGTATAACGTCGAGATCACCGAGCGGGTGTCGCGGATGGCGCATTGGGTCGGGGCCTCGGTCGAGGGCGAGTTGGGTGTTCTGGGCAGTCTGGAAACCGGTGAGGCTGCGGCGGAAGACGGGTCGGGGGCCGAGGGCAAGTTGAGCATGGAAGACCTGCTCACCGATCCCGATCAAGCCAAGGATTTCGTCGCCAAAACCAAGGTTGATGCGCTCGCGATTGCCTGTGGCACCAGCCACGGCGCCTATAAGTTCTCGCGCAAACCCACGGGTGATATTCTGGCCATCGAGCGGATCGAACAGATCCACGCCAAAATTCCGAATGTGCATCTGGTCATGCACGGCTCGTCGAGCGTTCCGCAATATCTGCAGGATCTGATCAACGAATATGGTGGCGAGATGCCCCAGACCTATGGCGTGCCCGTCGAAGAGATCGAGCGCGGAATCAAATCGGGCGTGCGCAAGGTCAATATCGACACGGACAACCGCATGGCAATCACCGGGCAGTTCCGCAAGGTCGCGATGCAGAAGAAGACCGAATTTGACCCGCGCAAATTCACCATTCCTGCGATGGAAGAGATGGAAAAGCTGTGTCTGGACCGCTTTGAGCGCTTTGGCACGGCCGGGAACGCCAGCAAAATCAACGTCATCGACATGGATGAGATGGCCAAACGCTACAGCGCAGGCGCGCTTGATCCAAGCGCATAGGACTTAGACCCGCCCATCGCCCAAAGGCAATGACGCGGAAACGATCGGACTTTCAGGGAGAAGGAGACCCCGACCATGAACACGCAAGCATCCTCAGGCAAATATTCCGCAGGCGTCAAGGAATACCGCGAGACCTATTGGGAACCCAATTACACCCCCAAGGACAGCGATGTTCTGGCCTGTTTCAAGATCACACCGCAGGCCGGCGTGCCGCGCGAAGAAGCGGCTGCGGCTGTGGCCGCGGAATCCTCGACCGGAACTTGGACCACGGTCTGGACTGACCTTCTGACCGATCTCGAGTATTACAAGGGTCGCGCCTACGCGATCGAAGACGTACCGGGCGATGACGAAAGCTACTATGCCTTTATCGCCTACCCGATGGGCCTTTTTGAGGAGGGCTCGGTCGTTAACGTCTTTACCTCGCTCGTGGGTAACGTGTTTGGCTTTAAGGCAGTGCGTGCGCTGCGTCTTGAGGACGTGCGCTTTCCGCTGTGGTTCGTGACCACCTGTGACGGTCCGCCCCACGGCATTCAGGTCGAGCGCGACAAGCTGGACAAATACGGCCGCCCCTTCCTGGGTTGCACGATCAAGCCGAAACTGGGCCTGTCGGCCAAGAATTACGGGCGCGCGGTGTATGAGGCGCTGCGGGGCGGTCTTGATTTCACCAAGGATGACGAAAACGTCAACTCGCAGCCCTTCATGCGCTGGCGTGACCGCTTTGAGTTCTGCCAGGAAGCTATTGAAAAGGCTGAACTTGAGACCGGTGAGCGCAAGGGCCACTACCTGAACGTGACCGCGCCTAACATTGAAGAAATGTACAAGCGCGCCGAGTTCGCAAAGGAAATTGGCAGCCCGATCATCATGTCGGATTACCTGACGATGGGTTGGGCCGCGCAGGCGTCTCTGTCGCGCTGGTGCCGCGATAATGGCATGCTGCTGCACGTTCACCGCGCGATGCATGGCGTGATCGACCGTCACCCCAAGCACGGCATCAACTTCCGTGTGCTGGCGAAAATGTTGCGCCTTCTGGGCGGCGATCACCTGCATTCGGGCACTGTGGTCGGCAAGCTGGAGGGCGACCGCGCCGCCACTTTGGGCTGGATCGACCTGATGCGTGAAAAATACGTCAAGGAAGACCGTTCGCGCGGCATCTTCTTTGATCAAGACTGGGGTCAGATGCCGGGCGTTCTGCCGGTGGCCTCGGGCGGTATCCACGTCTGGCACATGCCTGCGCTGGTCAACATCTTTGGTGATGACAGCTGCCTGCAGTTCGGTGGCGGCACCTTGGGGCACCCCTGGGGCAACGCGGCGGGGGCGGCTGCCAACCGTGTCGCCGTTGAGGCCTGCGTCAAGGCGCGCAACGAGGGCCGCGATCTGGAGAAGGAAAGCAAGGACATCATGACCGAAGCGGGCAAGCACAGCCCCGAGCTCAAGATCGCCATGGAGACGTGGAAAGAGATCAAGTTCGAGTTCGACACCGTGGACAAGCTGGATGTCGCTCACCGCTGATCCCGTTGGGTAGCAACATGAGAAACACCTGAGAAAGGAATGAAATCATGAGTGAAATGCAAGATTATGGCTCGCGCCTGTCGGACCCGAACAGCCGCAAGATGGGCACCTTCTCCTACCTGCCGCAACTCAGCCCGGATGAGCTGCGCAAGCAGGTGGAATATATCGTGAAGATGGGCTGGAACCCGGCCATCGAGCATACCGAACCGGAAAATACCCGCTCGAACTTCTGGTATATGTGGAAGCTGCCGATGTTTGGTGAAACCGATGTCGATGCGATCTTTGCCGAGATCGACATGTGCCGCAAAGCCAACCCTAAGAACCACGTCCGCCTTGTCGGCTATGACAACTTCAAGCAGACGCAGGGCACCTCGATGGTGGTTCACCGGGCCGAAATGACGGCCTGATCCATCAAAGGCAGGGCCGCATGCATCGCGGCCCTGCCCCTTTGTTTTCCCAGCCGCGCGACCGGAGGGCAGCCGCCATGAGCGATATTGATACCAGCCAGTTCTTGATCAAGACCGAACCCTATTACCGCCCCGTCGGCAATGAGGTCGAGCAATACGCCGCCGCCTATGACGTGCGTATGCCTGTGATGCTGAAGGGCCCGACGGGCTGTGGAAAATCCCGCTTTGTCGAATATATGGCGTGGAAATTGCAGCGCCCGCTGATCACCGTGGCCTGCAACGAGGATATGACCGCCTCGGACCTGATCGGGCGGTTTCTGCTCGATATCAATGGCACGAAATGGCAGGATGGCCCGCTGACCGTGGCCGCGCGGATTGGCGCGATTTGCTATCTCGACGAGGTGGTTGAGGCGCGCCAAGACACCACCGTCGTGATCCACCCGCTGACCGATCACCGCCGCCAGTTGCCGCTGGAAAAAAAAGGCGAGTTGGTCAACGCTCATCCCGATTTTCAGGTCGTGATTTCCTACAACCCCGGCTACCAGTCGATGATGAAGGATCTCAAACAATCGACCAAGCAGCGTTTTGGCGCGATGTCGTTTGACTATCCCACGACCGACACCGAGGTCGAAATTGTCAGCCACGAAGCCGGGGTCGATCTGAAAACCGCCGAGCGTCTGGTGCAGGTCGCGCAGCGTTCGCGCAACCTCAAAGGCCATGGGCTTGATGAGGGGATGTCGACCCGCTTGCTGGTCTATGCCGGCCAGTTGATCGCGAAAAACATCGCGCCGCAAGCCGCCTGCCAGATGGCACTGGTCGAACCGCTCACCGATGATCCCGACATGCGCGACACGCTGCAAGCGGCTGTGTCCACCTTCTTCCCGGAGGTCTCCGACAGCAGCAAAGACAAGGTGGCATGAAACTCGCGCTCGACGATTACCGCGACGAGCTGATCCGCGCAGCTCCGGAGCTAGACGACAGTCTTGAAGGGCTGTTTCATGAATCCGCGCGCGTGATGTCACCCACCGGGCTCAAGGATTATCTGGATGGAGCGCGCGCGATGATCGCGCTTGGCAAGGGGCCGAAACTGCTGGTGAGCTATCTTGACGAGATGCCCCAGGTCGTCAAGGAATGCGGCGAGGATGCGATCCGCGACGTGGTAGGCGCGGTGTTGAAGCTGTCCTCGATGGTCTCGGGTGAGGTGATCACGCTGATGCTGTCGACCCTGCCCGGTGCGGCGCGCCGCTTTGGCGACCCCGAATTGCTGCGCGGCTATCTGGCGCTGATCCACCGGCTTGCCGCGATTGCCCCGCGCGGGTTGCGCCCGATGTTTGGCGTGCTTGAGGAATTGCTGGGCAAGTTGACGCTGTCGGGCCTGCGCCGCTGGGTGGATTTCGGCGCCGAAGCCTATCGGCGCGATCTGCCCAAACAGGCCGATTACTTCGGTTTAGTCTCTGAAGACAGCCGCGCGATCTTGAAACAAGAACGCCGCGGCACGCTGTTTATCGACTCTCAACGGCGGCTCAATTTCTACCTGCGCGCCTTTTGGGGCCGTGATTTCTTTCTGCGTCCCTCGGCGGCCGATTTCACCGGGTTTCGCCCCTTTATCGAAGAGGGCGCGTTGCATCTGCCCGATGCGGTGGATGGTGTTGCGGGGGCGTCGGGGCTTGATCTGTATCGCGCGATGTGTGCCCATATGGCCGCCCATATCGCCTATTCGGATCGCGGTTTGGGCCAAGAGGTGCTTAACCCTGCGCAGATTTTCCTGATCGGCATGTTTGAGGATGCGCGCGTCGAATATTGCGCGATTGACGCGTTTCCCGGCCTGCGCACGATGTTTCAGGCGCTGATCCCGCAAAGCGCGCCCAAGACCTACGAACATGAAACGATGTATCTGCTTGAACGGATCGCCCGCGCGCTGATCGAGCCGGGCCTGCGCTTGGGTGATGTCGAGATCGACAATGTCATTGAGACGTTTCACGCCAATGTCGGCGAGAATATGCGCGAGACGATGATGTCGTGGTCGCTCGGGGTGGAGCTGTATAATCTGCTGGCCGATCGCCGCGCCGTGCCCAGCCTGCGTATTCTTGAAAGCCTCGCTATCCCGTATCGCGACGACAACCGATTTGTCTGGGCGATGGAGGGCTATGATTGGGACAACACCAACGCCTATCAGCCCGAACTGGGGCAAGTGCGCAAGAATGTCGGCTTGATGGAGTTCATCAACGAGGTCGATGTCGAGACCGCTGGCGATGATGCGCAAGAGATATGGGTGCTCTCAAGCGAGCTGTTCCCCTACGAGGATGAGGGCGTCTCTTACAACGAGCGCGAGGGCAAAGAGCCGGTCTCGGACCCGTTTCATTACGGCGAATGGGATTACAAGGTGCAGCTGCATCGCCCCAGCTGGGCCACCGTCTATGAACGCCGTCAGGGCAAGGGTGACCCCGATGAGATTGATGCGATCCTGACCAAGCATCGCGGCATTCGCCACCGCATCAAGCAAATCGTCGACCGGCTACGCCCGCAAGGCGTGTCGCGCCAACGCCGTCTTGAAGATGGCGATGAGTTGGATATCAACGCTGCCGTCGAAGCCGTGGTGATGCACCGCATCGGCATGCAGCCCGACCCGCGCATCACCATGCGCAACGTGATCAACCGGCGCGATCTGGCGGTGCTGATCTTGCTCGACCTGTCGGAATCAACCAATGAGCTGGTCCGCGGGAGCGATAAAACGGTGCTTGATCTGACGCGCGAGGCCTCGGCGCTTGTGGCCTCGGCCATCGAGGGGATCGGCGATCCTTACGCCATTCACGGCTTTGCCTCGGACGGGCGCCACGATGTGCATTACCATCGCTTCAAGAATTTCGACCAAAAGCTCGACGTTGAGGCCAAGGCGCGCCTTGCGGGGATGAAGGGTGGGCTGTCGACGCGGATGGGGGCCGCGATGCGCCACGCCGCGCATCACCTGTCGCAACGCTCTGAAGCCCACAAGCTACTGTTGATCGTCACCGACGGTGAGCCCGCCGATATCGACGAACGCGATCCGCAATATCTGCGCATGGATGCCAAAAAAGCGGCTTCCGAATTGGCGCAAATCGGCATATCCAGCTACTGCCTGACCCTAGACCCCGAGGCAGACCGCTATGTTTCGCGCATCTTCGGGGCGAATAATTTTACGATCATCGACCAGGTTGACCGCCTGCCCGAAAAACTGCCAACCCTGTTTGCGCAACTGACGAAATAGGCGCGACGCCACGGAGGACACCATGAGCTTTGACCGTTCCATCAAGATTGCCCCCTCGATCCTTTCCGCCGATTTTGCCAATTTTGGCGCGGAAATTCGCGCTATTGAGGCGCAGGGGGCCGATTGGGTGCATGTCGATGTGATGGACGGGCATTTCGTTCCCAACCTCACCTTTGGCCCGCCCGCGGTAAAGGCGTTTCGCCCGCATGTGAAAACCTTCATGGATGTGCATCTGATGATCTCGCCCGTCGATCAGTATATCGAGGCCTATGCCGAGGCGGGTGCCGATATGATCGTGGCTCATTACGAGGCCGGGCCACACCCCCATCGCACGCTTCAGGCGATCAAGGCGACGGGCGCGAAATGCGGCATCAGCCTCAATCCCGGCACGCCTGCCAGCGCCATCGAATACCTGCTTGATCTGTGCGACATGGTGCTGGTGATGAGCGTGAACCCCGGTTTCGGCGGTCAGAAATTCATCCCCTCCAGCGTGCAAAAGGTCCGCCAGGTCCGCCAGATGATCGGTGATCGCGAGATCCATATTCAGGTCGATGGTGGGGTCGATCCCAACACTGTCGGCCCGCTGGTCGAAGCAGGTGCAGATTGCTTTGTCGCGGGGTCGGCGGTGTTCAAGGGCGGCTCGGTCGACACGCCCGAGGTGTATGGCCAAAACATGCGCGCGATCCGCGCGGCCGCCGAAGGAGCACTCAAAGCCGCGCAATAATCGCGTCTTTGTGATCTGCGCGCTTGCCCTGTGACAATCTGTCGTTCATATTCGCTAAATTGAATACCTGTTTAGGGAGGAACGGGCATGAGAGTCACACGACGCACCATTCTGCGCGGTGCGCTGGCAACCACGGTTGCAAGCGCCCTGCCCCGGTTCAGTTTTGCCGCGCAATCGCTGGAACTCGGCGCCGCACGGATCGACACGCTGTCAGACGGCAACCTTGTCTTGCCGCTCAGCTTCGTGTCCAACGACCCCAAGGCCGTGCCGATTTTGAAAGAGTTCGGCCTGACGGGCGCGCAGGTCGAGCCGCCCTGCAACCTGACGCTCTACCGAGACGGCACCAATACGGTGCTGTTTGACGTTGGCTCAGGCCCCGATTTCATGCCCACTGCGGGCAAGTTGCAAGCCGCTCTGGACGCGCTTGAGATCACCCATGACGACGTGACCCATGTTGTTTTCACGCATGCTCACCCCGATCATCTTTGGGGTGTGCTTGATGATTTCGACGAACCGATCTTTGCCAATGCGCAGCATTTCATGGGCAAGTCCGAGTTTGAGTTCTGGATCAATCCAGAGACCGTGAACACGATCGACGAAGGGCGTACAACCTTTGCCGCGGGCGCTTTGCGGCGGCTACAAACACTTGAAGATCAGATCACAACCTTTGGAGATGGTGAAGAAATTCTTCCCGGCATCGCGTCGCGCATGACACCGGGTCACACACCGGGCCATATGAGTTTCGAGATCCGCAATGGCAGCAACTCGGCCTTTGTGACGGGCGATGCGATCGTCAATCACTACCTTGCCTTTGCTGCGCCGGGTATGGCGGCTGGCTCAGATCAAGATCCCGATCTGGGGGCCAAGACCCGCGTCGCCCTGCTGGATCAACTGGCCTCCGAGAAAATGCCGATCATCGGCTTCCATCTGCCCGAAGGCGGGTTGGGTCATGTCGAACGTCAAGGCGACGCTTACCGCTATGTTCCCGAGGCGTGACATGAAAAACCTGTTCATTGCCAGTGCATTGGTAGCGCTTCTTAATGCAGCGCCCGTCTTCGCCTCCGAAGATATTCCCGATCAATATCCGGGCTCGGTGCTGTATTCCAAACCCTATGAGGTGATCCCCGGCATCTGGTCTGCCCTTGGCGCCACCGCGCCGCCGACTTACGAAAATGCGGGCCATAACAACAACCTCTCCTTTATCGTGACAGGCGAAGGCGTCGTCGTGGTCAATTCGGGTGCGTCTTACAAGTTGGCCGAGGCTTTGCATAACGAAATCAAGGCCGTAACGGACGAACCTGTCAAACTGGTCATTAATGAGAACGGCCAGAACCACGCGATGTTGGGCAATAATTACTGGATCGCGCAAGGCGTTCCGGTTCTGGGCCATGTCGATGCGGCGGCCGAGTTTGAACATGGCATTGGCTCGGCGCTCGCTGGCTTGCAACGCTACGCCAAGGAAAACGCCGAGGGCACCGACCCGATGGGTCCGACCGAGACGTTTGAAGACGAGCGCGTGATCACGATGGGCGATTTCGAGATTCATGTGATGCATCTGGGCCCCGCCCACAGCCCCGGCGACACGCAGGTCTGGATGCCCAAGCAAGGCTTTATGATTGCCGGTGACATTGCATTCTCTGAACGCATGATGCCCATCTTTTCAGGGACTTGCACGAGTTGTTGGATCGACACGTGGGAAACCAAATTCATGCCGCTCAACCCGACCTTTATTATCCCGGGCCACGGTCATCCCACGAACCTCGCCCAAGTCACTCGCTACACCCGCGACTATCTTGTGTATTTGCGCGGCAAGATAAGTGATCATATCGACGAGGGTGGCGATCTGGCGGGCGCTTATTACGTCGATCAAAGCCCCTACGAGCACCTCGACACGTTTGAGGAATTGGCGACGAAAAACGCGGGCGTCGTCTATGAGGAAATGGAATTCGAATAGGAGCCCCTATGGCCGTCACCCCCCCTGTCTGCGATTTCGGCTGGAGCGCGCCGGGATTTTCCCTGCCCGGCACCGATGGCAAGACCTACAGCTTAGACGACATCCGCGGCCCCAAGGGCACGTTGGTGATGTTCATCTGCAATCACTGCCCCTATGTGCAATCCATCCTCGACCGGATTTTGCGCGACGCGGTAGCGTTGCAAGCGGCTGGTATCGGGGTGGTGGCGATCTCGGCCAATGATGTTGCCGATTACCCCGAGGACAGCTTTGAAAACATGGGGAAATTGGCGGCCAAGCGCGGCTTTTCCTTCCCCTATCTTTACGATGAAAGCCAAGATGTCGCCAAAGCTTATGGTGCGGCCTGCACGCCCGATTTCTTTGGGTTCAACGCCCAAGATGAGCTGCAATATCGCGGGCGGCTTGATGCTTCGGCCCGGCAAGCGGCGCCTGCAGATGCCAAACGCGAACTCTATGAGGGCATGATGATGGTTGCCAAAACCGGTGTTGGTCCGCGCGATCAGATCCCCTCGATGGGCTGCTCGATCAAGTGGAAATCCGCATGAGCGCGCCTTGTGTCATCTTCGATCTCGACGGCACGCTGATCGATTCCGTGCCTGCGATTCATGCCGTCTCGAACGCGGTGCTGACGGATATGGGGTTTGAGGCGCTGTCGCTGCCGATGATCCGCAGCTTCGTGGGCAAAGGCGTGCCCAATCTTGTGCGCCAATTGCTGATCACCTCGAACGAAGACCCGGATGGTCCGCTATTTCCACGAGTCGAGAGCGCGTTGATCGCGCGCTATGAGACCGATGTGGATGGCAATATTCTTTACCCCGGCGTGCTTGAGGCGCTGGATCAACTGGCCGATCGCGGCTGCAAAATGGCAATTTGCACCAATAAACCCTACGCCCCAGCAGAGGCCGCCTTGCGCCATGTCGGGCTGTGGGATCGTTTTGACGTCGTGCTCGGGGGCGATAGCCGTCCGACTCGCAAGCCAGACCCGGAAATGCTGCATCATTGCCATGTGCTGCTTGGCGGTGGCGCGATGCTTTATGTCGGCGATAGCGAGGTGGATGCCGAGACGGCGGTGAATGCGGAGGCAAAATTTGTCCTTTATACCGAAGGGTATCGCCAGACCCCGGTGCATGAGATGCCCCATCATGTGGCGTTTTCCGATTTCAAAATGCTGCCCGCAATCGTGGAGCATTTCGAATGGTAAGCGCGCTGATTTTTGACGTCGATGGCACCTTGGCCGAAACCGAACAGGCCCATCGCCGCGCGTTCAACGAAATCTTTACCGCCCACGGGATCACCAAGGCACTGGGACACAGCGCCACAATGTCATAAATTTCAGCCCGGACCATATGGTCAGGGATCGTTAATGGAGGCCATCATGATCAAACCTGACGTCAAAGCCTTTTTCGACACGGCGACTTTTACCGTTTCCTATGTCGTGAAAGACCCCGGTAGCAGCGCCTGTGCCATCGTCGACAGCGTGCTGGATTTCGACTATTCCTCTGGGCGCACAGATACCAAATCCGCCGATGAGGTCATCGCCTATGTCAAAGAGCAAGGCCTTGATGTCACGTGGATTTTGGAAAGCCATGTGCATGCTGATCACCTCTCCGCAGCACCCTATATTCAAGAACGGGTGGGGGGCAAAATCGGTATTGGCGACCGCATTCAGGTGGTGCAGGAAACATTCGGTAAAATCTTTAACGAAGGCACCGAGTTTCAGCGCGATGGCAGCCAGTTCGACCAGTTGTTCAAAGAGGGCGACACGTTCGAAGTGGGGGCCTTGAAAGGCCGCGTCATGCATACGCCCGGCCACACCCCTGCCTGCCTGACCTATCTGATCGGCGATGCGGCCTTTGTGGGCGACACGCTGTTCATGCCCGATTTTGGCACGGCGCGCTGCGATTTCCCGGGGGGCTCGGCGGAAACGCTGTATGCCTCGATCCAGAAAATCCTGACCCTTCCCGATGAGACGCGGATTTTCGTGGGCCATGATTACAAGGCACCGGGACGTGACGATTACGCCTGGGAGACCAGCGTGGCCGAGGAAAAGACGCGCAACATTCACATTGGCGGTGGCAAATCCGAGGCCGATTTCGTCAAGATGCGCTCGGAACGCGACGCAACCTTGGCGATGCCGAAGTTGATCATTCCCTCGTTGCAGGTGAACATGCGCGCAGGTCAAATGCCGCCCAAGGATGATGAAGGCAATACCTATCTCAAAGTGCCGGTGAACGGGCTGTGAGAAACCGGGGCGGGCGCGAACACCCGCCCCCAGCACTATGACATGACAGGACAGACAGGAAACCGCATGGACCCTCGTAAACTTTCCGACCATTTTTCCGTGGCCCCGCAGATTGAGCCCGAAGACGTGGCCAAGCTCGCCGAGATGGGCTTTCGCACGCTGATCACCAACCGCCCCGATGAAGAGATTGAGGACGAGGACCACCGCTCGGCCAATATGGCCAAGCTCGCCGCCAAGGCCGGGATGAATTACCACTACCTGCCCTATTACCCCGGCGAGATGACCTTTGATTTGGTGGCGGATTACGAAGCGATCATGAAATCCGCGCCCAAGCCTGCCTTTGGTTATTGTCGCTCGGGCACGCGCAGCTCGCATCTTTGGGGGATGAGCCAAGCGGGTCGGATGGAGCTCGACAAGATCGTCGAAACCGCCGCCAATGCCGGTTATGACCATTCTTCCTTGATGCCCGTGTTGAAATTTTACGCCACGCGTCGTGGTAAGAACGGCTGATAACACTTTATGCTCAAAAAATATTTTCCGATCCTCACTTGGGGTCGCGCCTATAATCGCATCACCTTTGAGGCGGATCTTATTGCGGCTGTGATCGTGACGATCATGCTGATCCCGCAATCGCTGGCCTATTCGCTGCTCGCGGGGATGCCGGCGCAATACGGGCTGTATGCGTCGGTGCTGCCACTGCTGATCTACGCGGTGTTTGGCACGTCGCGCCCGCTTGCTGTCGGCCCCGTCGCGGTGATCTCGCTGATGACGGCAGCAGCGGTGAGCAAGGTCGCGGCGCAGGGCAGCGCCGAATACATCACCGCAGCGGTCGCGCTGGCCTTTCTGTCGGGTGTGATGTTGGTGGTGATGGGGCTGCTGCGCATGGGGTTTATCACCGCGTTCCTCAGCCATCCGGTGTTGTCGGGGTTCACCTCGGCCGTGGGGATCTTGATCGCGGCGGGCCAGATGAAGCATTTCTTCGGGGTCAAGGCCGATAGTGGTGGGATCATTGATATCCTCTCAAGCCTCTGGGCGCATCTGCCCCAAACCAACGTGCCCACGGTCGCAATCTCGATCCTGTCGCTGGGGTTCCTGTTCTGGGCGCGTCGCGGGATGAAACCGCGGCTGCTGCGCGCTGGGGTTTCGCCGCGCATCGCCGATATTCTCAGCCGCGCCTCGCCGGTTTTCGCGGTCGCGGTGACGATCATGCTGACTTGGGTCTTCGGACTTGAAGGGCGTGGCGTCTCGGTTGTGGGAACGGTGCCGCTGGGCTTTCCCGCGCCCACCCTGCCCTCATTTGACCCAACGCTCTGGCAAGAGCTGTTCATCCCGGCGCTGCTGATTGCGATCATCGGCTATGTCGAGACGATCTCGGTCGCACAAACCTTGGCGGCCAAAAAACGCCAGCGTATCGACCCGGATCAGGAATTCATCGCCCTTGGGGGCGCCTCGATCGGCTCGGCGATCTCGGGGTCCTTCCCGATCACCGGCGGCTTTGCGCGCTCGGTTGTCAGCTATGAGGCCGGGGCCAGCACCCCCGCCGCAGGGGCTTTTACAGCCATCGGCGTGGCGCTTGCGACCTTCACGCTGACACCTGCGCTTTATTTTCTACCGCAAGCGACGCTGGCCGCGACGATTTTCGTTTCTGTGCTGACATTGGTGGATTTCACTGCCCTCAAGCGCACCTTCAGCTACGCGCCGCGCGAAGGGATTGCGATGGCGCTGACGATCCTTGTGACGCTGGTGCGCGGTGTTGAGGATGGGATCGCCTTTGGTGTGATCTTGTCCATCGGCTTGCAGCTGTGGCGTAGCTCGCGCCCCCATGTCGCCGAGATGGGTCAGGTGCCGGGCACTGAACATTTTCGCAATGTGCAACGTCATCGCGTAATCAGCGCGCCGGGCGTGCTATCGCTGCGTGTCGATGAGAGCCTGTGGTTTCCCAATGCACGCTTTATTGAAGAGCTGATTTATGATCGCATCGCTGCGGATCAATCGATCAAGCATGTCGTGCTGAATTGCCCTGCCGTCAATCATATCGACAGCTCGGCGCTGGAGGCTTTGGAAGAGGTCAACGATCAACTCAAGGATGCAGGCGTGCGCCTGCATCTGTCCGAGGTCAAAGGCCCGGTGATGGATGAGTTGACGCGCTCAGATCTGATCACCCATCTGGGCGGGCAGATCTATCTGACCCATCACGATGCTCTGGTCGCTTTGGCACCTGAACTGACCCAACAAACCGCGACCCAGGGTCGCTGTGAAACTCACCGATAAAAGACTTACGTTAAGATTTGATTTATGTAGACTTGCCACGAACCGGGCCGGTGAAGGAGCCCGAAACCAATAAATTCAGTGAAACCAATGCAATTTCTGCGGGGACTTGATTGATGTTAGCCTTTTGTGAGGCAGTGCTGAATTCAAGAGATATCAAGATGATATGGGATCTGCACTGTCAGGAGATGGCGCAGTATGGGTTTGATCGACTCATCTACGCCTTTACCAGTTTTCGAACCGCCAAGATTGGCGATTTGAGTGACGTTCTGGTCTTGTCCAACCATACGCAAGCTTATCTTGATGAATTTCTTCACGCCGGGAAATTCCGCGATGCCCCGATGGTGAATTGGGCTGCCAATCATGATGGGCCGATGTCATGGCGCCACACGGCCGAGCGCATGAACCGGGGGGAGATGACCCCCGCCGAGATTGAGGTGATGGAGCTCAACAAACTTCATGGCGTGTGCGCAGGCTACTCGATTGGCTTTGGCGATATGTCGAGCCGCGCCCATGGTGCGATCGGGCTGGTTGGGCAGCACGGGCTGAGCCAAGATGACGTGGACCGGATCTGGGACGAAAACGCGCGCACGCTGCTGACCATGAACCGCTTGGTACATATGCGCATTTCCAACATGCCCTTCGCGACCTCGCATCGCCCTCTGACAGATCGTCAGCGCGAGGTTCTGGAATGGGTGGCCGATGGCAAAACGACTGCCGATATAGCGCTGATCATGGGGCTGACGCCGTCAACGGTCGAGAAACATCTGCGACTGGCGCGCGAGGCGCTTGATGTCGACACAACAGCGCAGGCGGTTATGAAAGCCTCGTTGCAGAAACAGATTTTTATGACCGCGCTCCCCTATCGCGGTGGCGTCATTTATCGGCAATAACTGCGCCATGAAAAATGCCGCCCCCCTTTGCAGGAGAGCGGCGGCTTTCAAACGAAGATCAGGATCAGGCGCCAGCGGCGGTCTTGGCGACCTCAGCGGCGAAATCTTCTTCTTTTTTCTCGATGCCTTCGCCCACTTCCATGCGCACAAAGCCCGTCACTTCAACGCCAGCCTCTTTGGCAGCTTGCGCCACGGTCAGGTCGGGGTTGATGACGAATTGCTGGTTGAGCAGGGTCACTTCAGCGACGAATTTCTTCATCCGGCCTTCGAGCATCTTCTCGATCACGGCCTCGGGCTTGCCCGATTCGCGTGCGATGTCCATCTGGACCTGCTTTTCCTTCTCAACGACGGCCGGGTCGAGATCGGCTTCGGACAGAGCGGCCGGGTTGGTCGCTGCGATATGCATCGCGATCTGTTTGCCGATGCCATTGTCAGCACCTTTCATCGCAACCAGAACGCCGATTTTGCCCATGCCATCGGTGGCGGCATTGTGGACGTAATGCACGATCTCGTCGCCTTCCAGCATGTGCATCCGGCGCAGCGTCATGTTTTCGCCGATCCGTGCGATGGCACCGGTCAGCACATCTTCAACGGTCTTGCCGTTCAGATGCGCAGCCTTCACCACTTCGACCGACTCACCGGTTTCCAGCGCCACTTCGGCGATATCGGCGACGAGTTTCTGGAAGTCAGCGTTCTTCGCGACAAAATCAGTTTCCGAGTTCACCTCGATGGCGACCCCTTTGCCATTGCTGACAGCGACGGCCACAAGACCTTCGGCAGCCACACGGCCCGATTTTTTGGCCGCTTTCGCAAGCCCTTTGGTGCGCAGCCAGTCAACGGCGGCTTCCATATCGCCATCCGTTTCGGTCAACGCTTTTTTCGCGTCCATCATGCCTGCGCCGGTGGATTCGCGCAGTTCCTTAACCTGAGCGGCAGTAATCGCCATGGTCGGATCTCCTTAATGAAGTCTTGGAGGGCGGGGTATCCCGCCCTCATGTCAACTGAGTGACAGCGTGGCTCAGGCTTCTGCCGGGGCTTCGGTCACGTCCAGGGTCTCTTCAACCGGGGTGTCGGTCAGAGCGCCAAGATCAACGCCAGCAGCGCCCATCTGTGCGGTCATGCCGTCAAGTGCCGCGCGCGACACCAGATCGCAATAAAGCGCAATCGCACGCGCCGCATCGTCGTTGCCCGGAATGATGTAATCCACGCCCTTGGGCGAGCAGTTGGTGTCAACCACAGCCACAACCGGAATGCCCAGCTTCTTGGCTTCGGCGATAGCGAGGTCTTCCTTGTTAACGTCGATCACGAACAGCAGGTCCGGCAGACCGCCCATTTCGCGGATCCCGCCAAGCGAGGCCTGCAGTTTCGTCTGATCGCGCTCAAGACCGAGACGCTCTTTCTTGGTCAGACCGCCTGCGCCGTTTTCCAGCTTCTCATCGATCTCGTTGAGACGCTTGATCGACTGCGAAACAGTTTTCCAGTTGGTGAGCGTGCCGCCCAGCCAACGGTGGTTCATGTAATACTGTGCGCATTTCTCGGCAGCATCCGCGATCGGCTTAGCCGCTTGACGCTTGGTGCCCACGAACAGCACGCGGCCGTTCTTGGCGACCGTGTCGCGCACGATTTGCAGCGCTGCGTCCAGCATCGGGACGGTTTGCGTCAGGTCGAGAATGTGGATGCCATTCCGCTCGCCATAGATGAACTCGCCCATGCGGGGGTTCCAGCGTTGCGTTTGGTGACCGTAGTGAACGCCAGCTTCCAAGAGCTGACGCATGGAGAATTCAGGAAGCGCCATGTCCAATTTCCTTTTCCGGTTTGCGCCTGAGCAGAGGATTTCAGGGCAGATGCCCCAACCGGTGGACCTTTGGGGATGTCTCTCCCATTGGCCCGCCTCCGCCTGTGAAGTGCGCGCGATATAGACGCTGTGCGCAGGCTTGGCAAGCCAAATGGGCGACTCTGCCCCGATTAAGCGCCAAACGGGTCAAAGTGGGGCGCGCTTCAGGTTTCGGGCAGGATGATGGTGAACTTGCTGCCCTCGCCCGGCGTGCTTTCGATCCGCATCCGGCCACGATGGCGCGCCACGATATGCTTGACGATCGCAAGCCCCAGCCCAGTGCCGCCTTTCTCGCGCGAGCGATGGGTGTCGACACGGTAAAACCGTTCGGTCAGGCGCGGCAGTTGCAGCGGATCAATCCCCTCGCCGCGATCAGTGACTTCGATGCGCAGGGCCCGACCGCGCAGCACTGGCTCACTGGCCAGACGGCTCACGGCGACACGCACCTCACCGCCCTGCCCGCCATATTTGATCGCATTCTCGATCAGGTTGGTGAAGACTTGGGTCAACTGATCGCAATCGCCGGGCACTTTCATCTCCCCGCCCTCGCCCTCACGGATCAGGGTCACCGATGCCGATTGCGCGCTATGTTCAAGCGTTTGCATCACCGAGCGCAACACAGCGCTGATATCGACCATGCCGGTTGGGCGCATCCGCTCTTCGCCCTCAACCCGGCTGAGCGACAAAAGATCGCCCACCAAACGGTTCATACGCGCCGCCTCCCGCTCCATGATGCTCAGGAAACGGTCGCGCGCGGCGGGATCATCGCGCGCGGCGGTGCGCAACGTCTCGATAAAGCCCATCAAGGCGGTCAGCGGCGTGCGCAATTCATGGCTGACATTGGCCACAAAATCGCGCCGCATCTCGACTGCCGTTTCCAGCGCCGTGATATCTTCAAAGCTCACCAACACCCCGCCCTTGCCGCCCGACAACTCTGGCGCGAGCGCTACCACGCTGGCCAATTGCACGCTGTGCCCGCCATCCCGCGCGATCAGACGCAAGCGCACACGGTCTGGTTGTTCGCCCCGAAGCGCGCCTTCAACAGCGACACCAAAATCGGGTTGCCGCAAAATTGTAACATAAGACCGTGCCAGCGCATGCGCGCCAAAGATCCGCCGGGCCTCGGGGTTGATCGCCACGATACGTTCATCATGCCCGATGACCAGCGCTGCATGGGGCAAAATCTCAATCAGCGCAGAGATATTTGGATCGCTCATTGAGGCTCCATTCAAGACTTTGTGCACAGTTGATGAAAAATCTGTTAAGTGTAAACGGGTCGCGGCGATTCCATAGTCACCTGTTTAGTATTTCTTAAGCCTTTAGTGTGACATTCATTTTGCAGACTGCGAAACTGCGCTTGAGGCCCGCAAAGGGGCGGGCTAAACCCTAGCGTGTAATCCGGGTGAAAGACATAGATCCGCCACGCCAGACGACACGTGTATTGAGTCAAGAAAGTGTCCGAATTCGATGTCCCAACTGCCCTATTCTCGTCAGGCATTGCGCGCAGTTTTCCTGCATTCCAAAGCGCTCAGCAACTGTCGAAGAATGCTGTTGGTCGATCCAGTGCGCGAATTGCCAATCGCGCTGCACGGGATTGAGGGGCTCAGCCTAAACGTGGTGCAGTTTGAATCGATCTCGTCGGAACTGCTTGCGGATATTGCCCCAGAGATGGTTCTTGCACCGCTTTTATCGGTGCGCTTCGATATACTCGATCTGGCGCGGCTTTTGACCGATCTGGGCTATCAGGGCGCGGTGCGGGCCTATTGCGCGCCGGTGCCCAACGCGAAAGTGATCTGCACCGAGGTGAAGGCAGAATTTCCCAAACTTGATTTCCACATCTTCGAAGTGCCACCGGGATCCGAGCGCGATCATTAGCTGATCGGTCGCATCCCCGCGCCAAAGCGCGCCGCGTTTTCGCGATAGTGAACGGCCGATTGCAAAAGCTGGTCCTGCGCGGCCGCATCAAGCTGGCGCACCACCTTGCCCGGCGCACCCATCACCAAAGACCCGTCGGGGATCTCCTTGCCCTCGGTGATCAACGCGCCCGCCCCGATCAAGCAACCTCGCCCGATCTTGGCGCCGTTCAACACCGTCGCGCCCATCCCGATCAACGAGCCGTCCCCGATCACGCAGCCATGCAGCATCGCCTTATGGCCAATCGTGCAATTCGCCCCGATCACCAAGGGAAACCCCATATCGGTATGGCACACCACGTTTTCCTGCACATTCGAGCCCGCGCCAACGCGGATTTCTTCATTGTCGCCGCGCAGCGTCGCGCCAAACCAGACCGAGGCCGCGCCCTCCAGTACCACTTTGCCAATCAGGTTGGCATCGGCGGCGACCCAGGCATCGGGTGAAATTTGCGGGGCAATCCCATCAAGCTCATAGATCATCGCGCATCAAACTCCGCATTGAGGGCGCGAACGAATTCGTTCAGGCCGGGTTGGCGATCCGCACGGGCACGCTCGGCGGTGAGAATGGTTTTCAGCTCGGCTTCGGCGGCGTCCACATCGCGGTTGATGATGACATAATCATATTCGCCCCAATGGCTGATCTCATCGCGCGATTTCGCCATGCGCGTTGCGATCACCTCGTCGCTATCTTGCGCGCGGGTGCGCAAGCGCGACTCGAGATCGGCAATCGAGGGCGGCAGGATAAAGATCGAGACCACATCCTTGGCCAAGCTCGAACGGCGGATCTGCTGGCCACCCTGCCAGTCGATATCAAACAGCGTATCGCGCCCCTGCGCCATCGCAGTTTCCACCGGGCCTTTGGGCGTGCCGTAGAAATTGCCAAACACCTCGGCATGTTCGAGCATCCCATCCGCTTCGACCAATGCCGCGAATTCTGAACGCGTCTTAAAGAAATACTCCACCCCATCCGTTTCGCCGCTGCGCGGTTGGCGAGTGGTGGCGGACACCGAAAAGCGCAGTGTCGGGTCCCATTGCATCAAGCGACGCGCCAAGGTGGATTTGCCCGCGCCAGAGGGCGAAGACAGGATTATCAGCAGGCCACGACGGCGAGGCGTTTGCATCAGCTTACTCCACGTTCTGAATCTGTTCGCGCATCTGATCGATGGCGTATTTCAGATCAAGCCCGATCGCCGTCAACGCCGCATCATTTGATTTCGAACATAATGTATTGGCCTCGCGCACGAATTCTTGGGTGAGAAATTCAAACTTGCGCCCCACCGCTCCGGGATCGGACAGTAAGGCCCAGGCTGCGGCGATATGGGCGCGCAGCCGGTCGATTTCTTCGGTGATGTCGGCCTTCACCGCCAAAAGCGCAAGTTCTTGGGAAACGCGTGCCTCATCAGCGCCATGCGCCCCCTCCATCACCCGCGTAAGGCTGTCACGCAAGGCGCGCGCAACCTCGGGGCGGCGGGCGGCGGCGGCGTGTTCGGCCGCTTGCGTCAGTTCGGTGATCCGCTCGATCTGGGTGGCGATCACCTGCCCCAGTTCGGCCCCCTCCGCCATCCGCATCGCCAGAAAATCCGCCAGCACCGTTTGCACATTATCCAGCAGCGCATCACACAGCGCTTTGGGGTCTGACAGAGGGGGGAGCGATTGTTCCAACACGCCCCGCATCGCCAAAATTTCGACGGGATTGGGCGCGACAATCGTGACGCCGCGATCTTTGGCCGCCACTTCTGCGGCCATCACCGCATCAAGGGCGGCTTCAAGTGCAGGATGATTGACGCGCAACGTCTCGCCCCCGCCTTGTCGGCTCAGACGCAGCGTTAATTGAATATTGCCCCGCGTTGCCACGGCTGCGACCTCGCGGCGCACCCCTGCCTCTAGCCCCTCCAGTTCCGGCAGGCGCAGGCGCAGATCCAACCCCTTGCCATTGACTGAACGGATTTCCCAACTCCAGTCATGATCGTGCCCCGCCCCTTGGCCAGAGGCAAAACCCGTCATCGAAACGGTGCGGATGGGGGCGCGGGGAGGTTGGGGCTGCTTAACCATTTAAAGGTTTTGTTCTCCATTTAGCGAAAAATAGGCGTATTAAGAGTTCAGTAACAATTCAGCCCCGCCGGTCAAGCCAAACGATTGGAACAGGTCACCGAACGGGACGGTTCAGATAACAGCAAAACGGCAATATCGTGTTATGATGACACCGCCGATACGCGCTCGCAATGGCAGGTATGAAATGGAAAACGACAGCGATAGTAGAGTGATTACTATAGGTTCTGGCACGGGACGTCGGGTCAGAAATGAGTTGCGCGCCTATTGGGAAGCGCTGCGCAAAGGGCGCGCGGTGCCGCCGCGCTCTGAGGTCAACCCCCGAGGCATTGAGCGCGCGCTGGAGTTCTCGTTCGTTTTGGAACGCGTGGCGCCGGGCATGGGGCGGTTTCGCCTCGCCGGGATGCATCTGAACGATTTGATGGGCATGGAGGTGCGCGGCATGCCGCTCAGTGCGTTGTTTGCCCCCGAGGGGCGCAAGCAGATTGCCAAGATCACCGAAGCCGTCTTTTCCGATCCCGCGATTGCCGAGGTTGAGCTATGCGCCGAGACCAGCATCGGCAAACCCGAGATGATGGCGCGTTTGCTGATTTTGCCGCTCACCTCAGATTTCGGCGATGTCAGCCGGGCCCTGGGTTGTTTCGTGGCAGAAGGCGAAATTGGCCGCACGCCGCGTCGTTTTGAGGTTACCAATGTGCGCATGACGAAGATCGAGATCCAAGCGCAACCCGCCACCGAAACCCCGGCCCCGCTGCGCCCCAATTTGCAGGGATTTTCGGAGACCCAAACGCCCTTTGGCAAGCCCCCAATGCAAAACGTCAGCGCGCCCAAGTCACCGCGCGAGCATCTTGCCGAGATGACACCAGATGAGCGGCGCGCGATGTTTCGCATCGTGCGCGAGCCGACCTAAGCCTCCGAAAGGATGCAGGATCAAGCCGCACTGCGTTGAGCTACGTCCAGCAAGCACTTGTTAAAGCGCGCGAAAACGATTTCGCTGTTCAGCGCTCCATTCGACATCACAGCGCCAGCCGGTTTTTGTCTGACGCTCGGCGCGCACCACGTTCTGTTCATGCAGCCACGCGTGTTTGCGCCCCTGTTCAAAGGTCAGATCCAAGGTCTCAAACAGCTTTTCTTCCGCCAAACGGCTGTCAATTGCACTCAGCAGGTCATCAAGCCCCGCCCCGGTCAGCGCCGAAATCGCCTCAATCTCGGGCTCACGGCTGGCTTGCACTTGCAGGGCCGCGCGTTGATCGGGCTCGAGCGCGTCGATCTTGTTCCAGACCTCCAACGCGACCACATCCTCATCCACGCCCAACGTGGCCAGAATGTCGTTCACATCGGCTGCCTGTTCCTCAGTTTCGGGATGGGCGATGTCGCGCACATGCAAGATCAGATCCGCCTCGAGCACCTCTTCGAGCGTGGCGCGAAAGGCCGCGACCAGTTCATGGGGCAAATCGGAAATAAACCCCACCGTATCCGACATAATGACCTTGCGCCCTGAAGGCAGTGTCAGGCCGCGCATCGTCGGATCGAGCGTGGCAAACAGCATGTCCTTGGCCAGAACATCCGCCCCCGTCACGGTGTTGAACAGCGTCGATTTGCCCGCATTGGTATAGCCCACCAGTGCGACAATCGGGAACGGGATCTTACGGCGCGCGGCCCGGTGCAGTTCGCGGGTTTTCACAACGCGCGCCAATTGCCTGCGCAGACGCACCATCTGATCGTCAATCGCACGTCGGTCCGCCTCGATCTGGGTTTCGCCGGGGCCACCGACAAAGCCAAGCCCGCCGCGCTGGCGTTCCAGGTGGGTCCAGGCGCGCACCAGACGCGTACGCTGATAGCTGAGCGCGGCCAATTCCACCTGCAAAACGCCCTCACGGGTGCGCGCGCGATCGGCAAAGATTTCGAGAATCAGCCCGGTGCGATCAAGCAGCTTGACGCCCCATTCCTTCTCCAGATTGCGCTGCTGCACCGGCGAGACCGGTCCGTCGACCAGCACCAACTCAATCTCATCTGCCTCAAGCTGCGCTTTCAGCTCGGCCATTTTGCCGGTGCCAAACAGATGGCCCGGATGGGGTTTGGGCAGGCGCACGATCTGCCCGCCGATCACCTCAAGACCGGGCAACGCATGCGCCAAAGACACCGCCTCGGCGAGCGCAAATTTCGGCAAATGACGAGGCCCCTCTCGCGACGGGATGTCGGGATGGAGGACGAAAGCACGCGTGGGCGCGCGTTCAGAGGAATGTAGATCGCTCAATTGCGGCGCACTCAGTCTTCGCCTTCATAAAGCGAGATCGGTTGACCCGGCATGATCGTGGAAATGGCATGCTTATAGACAAGCTGCGATTGACCATCGCGACGCAAAAGTACGCAAAAATTGTCAAACCATGTGATCACACCCTGCAGTTTTACCCCATTGATCAGAAAGATCGTCACAGGCACTTTGGTCTTGCGGACGTGGTTAAGAAACGCGTCCTGAAGGTTCTGTTTATCGCCAGCCATTGTTCTTGCCCTTATTATTGTCGCGCATGCAGCAGCCCCGTTGACCTGCTCGTCCTAAAATATGCAGTGCTGAGCCAAAGATTCCAGCCCAAAAAACATATTGTTAGGAGAATGAGCGGATTTTGCGCAATTTCTTTCCGATCAACCGCGCCAAAACTCGGGGTTGAACAGCGCAATAATCGCCAATGTCTCTAGTCGACCCAGCACCATTGCCAGCGCGAACACCGCTTTGACAGGCTCGCTTAGCGTCGCCCAGCTAAGCGGAATATCAGCGGCAATCTGCGCCAGCGGCCCGGTATTGGACAGCGCCGCGATGCTAAGGATCGTTGCAGGTTCAAAGGATAGTCCGAACAGCGAGACCAGCATCATCACGACCGCAATCGAAATCGCAAACAGCATGAAGAAAATCCAACTGATATAGGCCCCGTCGCGGCGCAGCTTGCGCGCCATCGCACCGCCCCCCGCCACCGAGGTCGGGTAGATCAGCTTGTCGAGTTCACGCTCGCCGTGACGCAGCAGTGCATAAACGCGCAACAGACGCACGCCCCCTGCCGTGGTCGCCACCCCACCTCCGATGATTGCCAGCCCCGCCAAAATCAGCCCCGGCGTGCCCAGCCCCGACCAATCGCGCGCATCATGCCACGCGGTGGATTCAAACCCCGTCGTTGTCAGGAAGGAGAGCGAGGTAAACAGGCTGCCCCAGATCGAGCGAAAGATCGCCCCAAAATTGGCCGGCATCTTGACCTCAAGCGCGGCCAGCCAATGGCGCAGAAACAGAAATAGCGGCACGATCACCACCAGAAAGGCTGCCAGTCGCAATTCGGGATCGTTGCGAATCTTGTCCGAGGCGCGCAATTCGCCACCGCCGGGCCAAAGGCGGCGCGACAATGCGGGGATGAAAAACAGAAAGATCAGCATCTCGCCTGGCAACCCGGACGAACTGCCCGACATCCCCCCCACAGGTGAAATCCCCGAAGTCGACAGCGTGGACATCGCGTGGATCAACCCCACAAGGGGCGGATCGCCTGCCATCAGCAACCCCAGCCATAACAGCCCCGTCAGTCCGACATAGGCCGGGGCAATCCGGGTGGCGTAATGGGCGATACGATCGCCTGTTTGCGCGCCGCCATCGGCTGCTGGGGCGTTCGCACTTGGCGCACCTGACGGGCCGCCCGAAAAGAACACCTCAAACCCACCCAGCCGCATCGGCGCAAGCACCGCAATCGCCATCACGAGCATGTAAAACCCGCCCATCCAGGCCACCAAACCGCGCCACAGATGCAGCGATCCGGGCAGGCGCGCGGGGTCATAAAGCGTGCCCCCGGTGGTGGTGAGCGAGGACACCATCTCCCACCAGCTATTGAAAAAACTGGTGTCGGGCAGCGATTGATCAAACGGCACGGCCAGCATCATCGGCAAGATCAGAAACACCGCGAGCATACTCAAAAGGCTTGCACGGCCAGACCGGCGCGGACGGGTATTGGCGGCATTGGCCAGCGCCACCAGCACCGACACAAACAAGAACAACACCCCGGAATAAAAGAACGACCGCGAGATCTCGTGGTGATGGGTGATCAGCGCGTGGGTAGCGGGCAAAAACATCGCCAAGGAGGATACCAGCATCAGCTGGATCGGCACCGGCAAGCCCTTAAGCACGCGTTTCATCAGAAGAAATCGATGGAGACCTGCAACAGGCGCTCCACCTCCGGGACATCCGCGCTCAGCGCAAACAGCACAACGATATCGCCCTCATCAACGCGGGTGTTGCCTGAGGGTTTGATCAGCGTGTCGCCCTTGCGAATCATTCCGATCAACACGCCCTCGGGGAAATCAATGTCGCGCACCATACGCCCCGACATCGGCGAGGTGCCCATGACCTGCGCCTCGATCACCTCGGCCTCGGCATCGCCAATCGAATAGATCGCGCGCACACGCCCGTGGCGAATATGGCGCAGGATCGAGGATACGGTGGTGGCGCGCGGGTTGATATAGGCGTCGATATCCAGCGCATTCAGCAACGGCGCCAGCGTGGGATCATTGATCAAACAAATCGCCATTTTGCAGCCCGCCTGCTTGGCACGCACCGAAACGAGAATGTTGGTCTTGTCGTCATCGGTCACCGCAAGCACTGCATCGGCATTGGCGATATTGGCCTCTTCAAGCAATTCCGAACTCATCCCGTCGCCATTGAGAACAATCGTGCGATCCAGCGCATCGGCGGCCTGCTCGGCGCGCTCGCGGTTGGCCTCGATGATCTTGGCGCGTACCCGGTCGGTTCGAGCCTCCAACGCGCGCGCCACGCCCAGCCCTACATTGCCCCCGCCAATGATCACGATACGCTCTTGCTTGCGCGTGGATTTGCCAAAGATATCAAGCGTGCGCGACGTGTCCTCGATATGGGAGAACACATAGATCTGATCGCCCGCAAACAACTGATCGCCCGGCTCTGGCGCGAACAACCGCCCCTCGCGACGTATCCCCACGACCAGCGCGCGCAGCGTCGAGAACAGATCGGTCAGCTGACGTAGTGGCGTTTCCAGCACCGGACAATCGACATCCAGATCAATCCCCAAAAGCTGCAATTGGGAATCCAGAAAGCTTTCGGTATCAAAGGTCGAGGGCGCGGCAAGGCGCTGCAGCGCGGCGTCCGCGACCTCGCGTTCGGGGCTGATCACCACGTCAATGGGCAGGTGATCGCGCCGATAAAGATCGGAATATTGCGGCGCAAGATAGGCCTGCGCCCGAATGCGCGCGATCTTGCGGGTGATGCCAAAGACCGACATGGCAACCTGACAGGTCACCATATTCACCTCATCGGAATGGGTCGCGGCAATCATCAGGTCGCAATCGCGCGCGCCCGCGCGTTCCAGCACATCGGGATGCGAGGCAAAGCCCACTACGCCCTGAACATCCAGCGTATCCGCCGCACGGCGCACCAGATCAGGATTGGAATCAACCACCGTCACATCATTGCGCTCGCCCGCAAGATGGCGCGCGATCTGCCAGCCAACCTGACCCGCCCCGCAGATGATAACTTTCATGCGTCTTCTCCGCGCCGCTCACTGGCCCCTATCTAGGCTGCCTTTGGCCACAGGGTCAAACAGGAAGCGCGTCAAACTCGGACCTTGCGCCAAGTGCACCCAAACTTGCCTCCGGCGGGGATATTTCGATCAAGAGGAAGACCAAGGCGGCCTGCTTCCTCTTGATCGAAATATCCCGGGGTGAATTTGCGCAGCAAAGAGGGGCAGCGCCCCCCTTAACCGTTCATAAAAACGCATCGGGCACGGCGGCTTTCTTCTGTGCCACATAGGCGTCAAGCGCCTCTGCAATAGCTGGGTCCAACGCGGGGGGCTGGTAGTCGGCTAACAGCTTGGCAACGCGCTTTTCGGCCAGCGCCATTGTGTCAGGCGCGCCTTGCTCGTCCCATGTCTCGAATGGGCGATAATCGAGCAGGTTGGTGCGCCAGAACGCCTCTTTGTAATTGGCTTGAGTGTGTTCACAGCCCAGAAAATGCCCGCCCGGACCGATTTCGCGCAGTGCGTCCATCGCCTGACCATTTTCGCTCATATCGATGCCGGCGGCGAGTTTGTGCAGATAGCCAAGCTGATCGGCGTCCATCACGAATTTCTCGTAGGATGCCACCAGCCCGCCTTCAAGCCAGCCGCAGGCATGCAGCATGAAATTCACCCCCGAGAGAAGCCCGGTATTTAGCGTATTCGCACTTTCATAGGCGGCCTGCGCATCGGGCAGTTTCGAGCCGGTAAACCCGCCCGCCGAGCGGTAGGGCAGCCCAAGACGGCGCGCGAGTTGACCCGCGCCCAGCGTGATTTGCGCAGCCTCGGGTGTGCCAAAGGTCGGCGCGCCGGAATTCATATCGATTGAGGTCACGAAGGCGCCGAAAATCACTGGCGCGCCGGGGCGGATCAGCTGGCTATAGGCTACGCCGGCCAGCACCTCGGCGAGCACCTGCGTCAGCGTGCCCGCAACCGAGACCGGCGCCATCGCCCCCCCCACGATAAAGGGCGAGATGATGCAGGCCTGACCCGCGCGCGCATAAATCTCCAGCGCGCCCATCATCGTGGAATCAAAGGTCAGGGGCGAGTTGATATTGATCAGCGAGGTCATCACCGCATGCTCATCAACGAATTGATCGCCAAAGAGAATTTTTGACATTTCGACGCTGTCCGCGGCGCGCGAGGGTTCCGTGACCGAGCCCATATAGGGCTTGTCGCTTAGCGTCATATGGGCGTGCAGCATGTCGAGATGGCGCTTGTTCACCGCAACATCGGTGGGTTCGCAGACTGTGCCGCCCGAGTGATGCAGCCATTTCGACATTTGCCCGAGTTTCACGAAATTGCGAAAATCAGCGATCGTGGCGTAGCGCCGCCCGCCCGCGCTGTCGCGCACGAAGGGAGGGCCATAAACCGGGGCCAGCACGAGGTTGCGCCCGCCGATCTCGACATTGCGCTCGGGGTTGCGGGCGTGTTGGGTGAACTGGCTGGGCGCAGTGGCACAGAGCTTGCGCGCCAGCCCGCGCGGGATGCGCACCCGTTCGCCGTCGATATCGGCCCCGGCCTCACGCCACAGCGCCAGAGCGGCGGGATTTTCGACGAAATTGATGCCGATCTCTTCGAGAACCGTTTCGGCATTGGCCTCGATGATCTGCAAGGCCTCTTCGTTGAGGATTTCGAGATCGGGGATGTTGCGCGTGATGTAGCGAGAAAACTCCACCCGCACCGCGGTGCGTTCAGCACGCCGTGCAGCCCCACCACCGCCGCGTGCGCGCCGAGCCGTACGTTCACCCAAATCCGAATCGGCCATGCTTGCCTCCGCCCGTTGCTTTCCCCTGAAACTAGCCGGGGCGCGCGGTTCGGCATGGCCTGCTTGCGACATCAACGGTAAAGAAGCGACCGCCCGTCCGCGAAGAGATGGATCTTTTCGGGATCAGCGGCCAGCGTGACCGTGCTGGCGCGCAGCCCGTTATGGATACCGGGCAGCTTGGCAATCACCGCATCGCGCCCGCTTTGCGGTTCGAAATACAAAAGCGTCACCTCACCCAGTTTTTCGGTGATCGCGACCTTGCCGGTAAAGCAGCAATCCTGCTCTCCACCCGGTTTGAAATCTTCGGGACGCACGCCGATATTGACCTTGCGACCCAGATCGCCCTCTTGCGTGGGCACTGCGGAATAGGCCTTGACCCCGTTTTCCAGCGTCACCTCGGTGCGTGCCCCCGTCGCGGTGATCTTGCCGGGGATCAGGTTCATGGCCGGGCTGCCGATAAACTGCGCGACGAACTCGTTTTCGGGGCGTTCATAGAGGTCCAGCGGAGAGCCGACCTGCGCGATGCCTTTATTGGCGAGCACCACGATCCGGGTCGCCAATGTCATCGCCTCGACCTGATCGTGGGTGACGTAGATCATCGTGCGGTCGGGCATGGATTCCTTGAGCTGCGCGATCTCGATCCTTGTGGCCACGCGCAGGGCGGCATCGAGGTTCGAAAGCGGCTCGTCAAACAGGAACACCTTGGGATCGCGCACAATAGCACGGCCAATCGCAACCCGCTGACGCTGCCCGCCCGAAAGCGCCTTGGGCAAACGGTCGAGATAATCGGTCAGCTGCAGCATCTTGGCCGCCTTCTCGACAGCGGTATCGATCTCCTCTTTGCTTTGCTTAGCAATTTTGAGCGCAAACGCCATGTTATCGCGCACCGTCATATGCGGATAAAGCGCATAGGATTGGAACACCATCGCGATGCCGCGATTGGCGGGGGGCACATCGTTCACGCGCACCCCGTCGATATCCAGTGACCCACCGGTGATCTTTTCCAGCCCCGCGATCATGCGCAACAGGGTGGATTTACCGCAGCCCGAAGGCCCGACAAACACGATCAACTCGCCCGATTGAATGTCGAGATTGATGTCCTTGAGGACGCTCACCTCGCCATAGGATTTCGAGACATTTTCCAGTTTCAGATCGGCCATACTTTTCCCCCTCTGCCCCTCATGTATCGAGATGCAGGATGCTTGGCTGCCACGGACCCAGATGCAGCGTGTGATCACTCATCGGACGGATCGAGCCCAGCTCTCCCCCGACCGTAACCCAGTTGCCCGGCGGCACGGCGGCAGTCACCGGCTGATCGGACAGATTGAAATAACACAGGATCGTCTCATTCGCGTTTTTGCGCGTGAACACCAGCAGGTCGCCCGAGACATACATGTCTTCAAGGCTTCCGTCGCGCAGCACCTGATGGTTGCGCCGAAACGCGATGGCGCGGCGATAGTGATGCAGCAGCGAGGCCGGATCGTGTTCCGCCTGATCGGCGGCAAGGTTGAAATGCTGCGAGGGCACAGGCAGCCAAGGCCGCACGGGTGAAAACCCGCCATGCGCGCCGTCGCGTTCCCAGACCATGGGCGTGCGGCAGCCATCGCGGCCCTTGAACTCGGGCCAGAACTCCTTGCCATACGGGTCTTGCAGATCCTCAAAGGTCAGCTCTGCCTCGGGCAGCCCCAGCTCCTCGCCCTGATAGAGACAGATCGAGCCTTTGATGCACATCATCAGCGTTGTATAAAGGCGCGCAGCCGCAGGCGAGAGATCCCAGCGGGTGATGTGGCGTTCCACGTCATGGTTGGAATAGGCCCAGCAGACCCAGCCATCCGCGGCGACCTTTTCCACCTTGGAAAACAAATCGTATAAGAACTGCGCCTTGAGCGGTTCATGCCCAGACAATAGCTCGAACGCGTAAGACATCTGCATCTTGTCATCGCCCGAGGTGTATTCACCCAAGATCTCAAGCCCGCGCTGACTGTCACCCACCTCGCCCACCGCGGCGGCGTTGTAATTGTTCATCAGCGTGCGCAGCTTGCGCAGAAACCGCAGGTTCTCGGGGTTGTTCTTGTCATAGATATGGCGCTGGTGATTGTAGGGATTCACCTTGGGCGCGGTCTGATCGTTGCGCTCTGCGATTGGCAGGGGCGGATTGTCGCGCAGCTGATCGTCATGCATGTAGAAGTTGATCGTATCAAGACGAAACCCATCCACGCCGCGCTCTAGCCAGAACTGCGCCACATTGAGCAATTCCTGCTGCACTTCGGGATTGTGAAAGTTCAGATCGGGTTGCGACACTAGGAAGTTGTGCATGTAATATTGCTCGCGCCGCGCATCCCATTGCCAGCCTGACCCGCCAAAGATCGACAGCCAGTTGTTGGGCGGCGTGCCATCGGGTTTGGGATCGGCCCAGACATACCAATCCGATTTCGGATTGTCGCGGCTGACACGGCTTTCCTTGAACCAAGGGTGCTGATCAGACGTGTGGCTCAGCACCAGATCGATCAACACTTTCAGGCCCAAAGCATGCGCCATCGCAATCACCTGATCGAAATCGGCCAGATTGCCAAACATCGGATCGACATCGCAATAATCGCTGACGTCATAGCCGAAATCTTTCATCGGCGAGGTGAAGAAGGGCGAAATCCAGATCGCATCCGCCCCGAGGCTGGCCACATGGGGCAGCCGGCGCACGATGCCCAGCAGATCGCCCACACCGTCGCCATTACTGTCTTGAAAGCTGCGCGGATAGATCTGGTAAATCACCGCTCCGCGCCACCAGTCGTCATTTTTAGATAGGGAATTCATCAGCCGCCTTTCACCGAGCCTGCCAACAGGCCCCGCACAAGATATCGTTGCATCGAGAAGAACACCAAGAGCGGCACGGCGATCGACACGAAGGCGGCTGCGGCCAGAATGCCCCAATCCCCTCCGCGCGACCCCAGCAGATCATCGGCGATCTTCACGGTCATCACTTTGGACCCGTCATTGGCCGGCAAAAACACCTTGGCCACCAAAAGGTCGTTCCAAACCCAGAGAAACTGGAAGATTGCAAAAGAAGCGAGCGCCGGGAATGACAAAGGCAGCACAATCTTCATGAATATCTGGAAATCGGTCGCGCCATCAACCTTGGCGCTCTCGATAATATCGCGCGGCAGGCCGACCATGTAGTTGCGCAACAAATAGATCGCGAGTGGCAGACCAAACCCGGTATGGGCCAGCCATATCCCAAGGAAGCTTTGGCCAATCCCGATATCCTGATGCAGACGCAGCAGCGGCACCAGCGCCAGTTGCAGCGGCACGACCAGCAACCCGACCACGGCCGCAATCAGCAAGCCACGCCCGGGAAACTCCATCCAGGCCAAGGCATAAGCCGCAAACGCCGCCACCAGGATTGGGATGATCGTGGCCGGAATCGTGACCGTCAGCGTGTTCATGAACGCCTGCCCCATACCGTCGGAAAACAGGACCTCTTTGTAATTCGAAAGCGTGAAGGCGGGCGGCATATCGGCCACGAAATAGACCCTTGGGCCGCTGCCCTGAAAACTGGTCGTGCTGGTGGCGGTGTAGCTGCCGTCTTTGTTCACAACCAACGTGCCGCCATCGCCCAGATCGGCGGTCTCTCCGGCCTTGTATTTGCTGGGCTTGATGCCCGAGATGCCAAAAGCCTTGATCACCGTGCCCGATTTCAGATCGGCTGCGTTTTGCCCATTGGTCAGCAGATCACCCGTCAGCACATATTTGCCATCCGCCTGCGTTTCGCCATCGCCCGGAATACGGTCACGAAACGCCTTTTCCACCGGGAACGCCGCGTCCCACCAACCCGATTGGCTAATTTGATCGGTGGTGCGAAACGACGAGACCAACAACCCCACCGTCGGGATCAGCCACGCCACGACCATGATCACAACCGAGATATTCACCGCCCAAGTCAGGCGCGATTTCTGTCCAGCGATAGCGGCCATCAGCGCAACTCCTTGCGGGCTTGAACGATGTTCCAGATCATCACCGGCAGCACGATGATCATGATGACAAAGGCCACCGCCGTCGCGCGCCCGTCATCGCGGAACATATATTGCATCATGTAACTGGGCAGGATCTGTGTGCCGAAATTGCCCCCCGTCGTGGCGTAGACGATGTCAAACACCTTGAGCACAAGGATCGTGATCGTCGTCCAGACAACGATGATCGTGGACATGATCTGGGGCACTTTGATCTTGAAAAACAACTGGAAGGAATTGGCCCCGTCCAGCACCGCTGCTTCGACGGTTTCCTCGGGAATGCCACGCAGCGCGCCCGACAGGATCACCATCGCAAAGCCGGTCTGAATCCAGATCAGGATCACCATCAGGAAGAAGTTGTTCCAGAACGGAATTTGCAGCGGATCGACCGGGATCAGGTGGAAATAATCGCGCACCGCATTGATCATACCGATCGTGGGATTGTTGGCGTAAACGAATTTCCAGATCAGCGAGGCACCAACGAAACTGATCGCCATTGGCATGAAAATCAGGGATTTCGCGAAATTCCCCCATTTCAGCCGATCTGTCAGCTGCGCCGCCATCAGCCCGAAAAACGTCGCCAGCGCAGGCACGAACAGCACCCAAAGGAAGTTGTTCAGTACCGCTTGGCGAAACGTGTCGTCGACCGCGAGTTTTTCGTAATTGCCCAAGCCGATGAATTGCGAGCCATCGCGATTAAACAACGACCGCCAGAACGAGCCCACAACCGGATAGGCCAGATAGGTTCCCAGGGCCAGAATGGCAGGCAACATGAAAAGCCACGGGCGCACCATATTGGCGCGGTTGATATTGCGCCCCGGATTGGCCCCCTTTGGCGGGAAGATAACTTTGTCGAGGATCAGGTTCGAGGTGTAGAAATAGGCCACACAGCCCCCTACCCCCAGCACGATCGTGATCAACCCTTGCAAGATCGGCGACATCCGGCACTCCCCCGAAACCGTTTAAAAAGACGCCCCCGGACTGCAAAACCCCGGAGGCGCGCTTGGCTTATTTCTCGATGCTGTCCCAGCGCTTTTGGATGGCATCGGCGGCTTGCTCGGCGGTTTCATCGCCGGTGGTGTAAGCAACCATGTTTTTCCAGAACGCATCGGTGCCGATTTCGCCGGGCATCTGGTCAGACCCGTCAAAGCGGAAGGTCGTCGCATCCAACAAGATCTTGTTCATATTGCGCTGAACGTCATTGGCGAATGCCGCCGGATTTACGCTTTTGAGCGGTGTCAGGAAGCCCGATTGCGCCATCCAGATTTCAGACGCGATCGGCGTTTCGAGGAACTTCACAAAAGCCTCGGCGGCCGGGCTGTCTTTGGTAATCCCAAACAACGTGCCTGCGCCCAGAACCGGCTTGCCCAGATCTTTGTTTGCATAGGCGGGGAAGTAGAAGAAGTTTACATCCTTACCCACTTGCGTGCCATCGGGGAAGAAGGTCGGAATAAAGCTGGCCTGCTTGTGCATGTAGCATTTGGGCGGGAAATCAAACAGACCTTTGGGGCTGTCGCGGAAGTCGGTCGTGGCAACGGCCTGTTCGCCGCCTTGGGCATAGCCCTTGGTTTTGGCAAACCAGCCGTAATCCTTGATCGCATCGACGACGCGAGGGTCGTTGAACTTCACAGTGTTCTTGACCCAGCCATCATAGACCTCGGGGGGCTGGGTGCGCAGCATAAAGTCCTCGACCCAGTCGGTTGCCGGCCAACCCGTGGCCGCGCCTGATCCCAGACCGATACACCAAGGCGTGCCGCCATCTGCGACGATCTTCTTGGTCAGCGCCTGCAACTCTTCCATGGTCTCGGGCACTTTATAGCCCGCTTCCTTGAAGTTTTCGGGCACATACCAGACCAATGATTTCAGATCGGCCTTGAACGGGAAGGTGTAGGTTTGTTTCTGACCATCCTTGCCCATATAGGTCGACAAATCTTCCCAGCTTTGACCGGCGGCGTAATTGTCTTTGATCCAAGCGCCGGTGCCTTTGGGCATCGGGGTCAGGTAGCCTTGCTTGGCCAGATCGGCGGCCAGACCGGGCTGCGGAAAGACCGCGATATTGGGGGGCGTGCCCGCCTTGGCGGCGATCACGATATCTTGCTCAAAGCTTTCTGAACCGGAGTAATTCACCTTGGCCCCGGTCGCGGCCTCAAAATAGGCCAGCACACTTTCGAACAGCTTTTTGTCATTGCCCGTCCAGGGGCCGGTGAGCGTCAGCGTTTGCCCGCTCAGATCGGTGTCCTTGGCGAATTGGTCATAGCTTTGCCAATCAAAGCGATTGGGCTGATCGCCCGGCTTGAACATAAGGTCCTGCGCCGAGGCAAGCCCCGAGCTAAGCGCAAGCGCCGCGATGCCAAGCATCAGATGTTTGATCATGAATTCCTCCCAGTATGTGGCGCTTCACGACCGAGACGACTCGCCATTGGACCAAAGCGCTTTGGACCTTCAAACCGTTTCAGAGCCCGTTGCGCTTGTCAATCTAAGCGGCGTTAAGAGAAATCAAATTTGCTTTATTTCCCCTACAATTGCGCGACACCAAATGCTGCGACGCAGAAATTCCATTGCTGCACGCACAGCATTGACGCCCGTGCCAAGCGCCTCTAACGTCGTTGATATCCAAAGCGGTTTGGGGCGATGAATCTCAAGACACTGGCACAAAAATTGGGGCTTTCGCCCACAACGGTGAGTCGCGCACTCAACGGCTACCCCGAGGTATCCGAGACCACGCGTGCACGCGTCAGCGCTGCTGCAAAAGCGGCCAATTATCACCCAAATACACAGGCCAAACGCTTGGCAACCGGGCGTGCGATGGCCATCGGCCATATCATCCCGATTTCGGATCGCCACGAAATTGTGAACCCGGTTTTTGCCGATTTCATCGCGGGCGCTGGCGAGGTCTATGCGCGCAAAGGATACGATATGGTGTTGACCATCGTGCCCGATGACGAAGAGGCGCGTGCCTATGGCGAGCTGCGCTCCAAGGGCAATGTCGATGGCGTGCTGATCCACGCCCCGCGCGTCAATGATCACCGCGTTACAATGCTGCAATCGCTTGGCCTGCCCTATGTGCTGCATGGGCGGATCAGCGGCATCGAGACCTCTTATAGCTGGGTCGATGTGAACAATGTGCGCGCGTTTGAGCGGGCAACGAATTTCCTGCTTGATCTGGGGCATCAAAGGATCGCCTTGATCAACGGCATTTCCGATATGGATTTCGCCCGCAGACGCAGGCGCGGCTATGAGCGCGCGCTGGAAAGCCGCGACATTCCGATCGATGCGCAGTTGATCACCGAGGGCGAGATGACCGAGGCGCAGGGCCATGATCATGCCCGCGCGATGCTGGCGCTTCCCAATCCCCCCACCGCGTTTCTGACCGCCTCGCTGTTGTCGGCGATGGGCACCCGACGTGCCGTCGAAGAGGCGGGGTTGGTGATGGGGCGCGATGTGTCAATCGTGACCCATGATGACGAGTTGGGCTATTTGAAAAACGGCACCGCGCAAGAGCCGATCTTTACTGCTACGCGGTCTTCGGTGCGCGAGGCCGGACGGCGCTGTGCGACGATGTTGATTGCACAGATCGACAGCGGCAATCGCCAACCCATATCTGAGTTGATGGAGACAGTTCTGGTGCTCGGACAATCCACGGGGCCCGCCCCCTCTCGTTAAGACAAAGGTTTAAGATGCTTCCCAAACGCGCTGATTTCCCCAAAGATTTTCAATTTGGGGTTGCGACCTCTTCCTATCAGATCGAGGGCCATGCCCAAGGCGGTGCCGGTTCCACCCATTGGGACACCTTCGCCGCCACGCCGGGCAATGTGGTCCGCGCTGAAAATGGTGATCTGGCCTGTGATCACTACAATCGCTGGGAAGAAGACCTCGATTTGATCGCGGGCGCGGGGTTTGATCTTTATCGTTTTTCGACCTCCTGGGCGCGGGTGATGCCCGAGGGGCGCGGCGCGGTGAATGCGCAGGGTCTCGATTTCTACGACCGGCTGGTCGATGGGATGTTGGAGCGCGGGTTGAAACCGGCGCTGACGCTGTATCACTGGGAATTGCCTTCGACGTTGGCCGCTTTGGGAGGCTGGCAAAACCGCGATATCGCGGGCTGGTTTGGCGATTTCACGCAAGTCATCGCGGATCGTCTGGGCGATCGCCTCTGGTCGGCTGCCCCGATCAATGAGCCATGGTGCGTCGGCTGGCTTAGCCATTTTCTGGGCCACCACGCGCCGGGCCTGCGCGACATCCGCGCGACGGCGCATGCCATGCATCACGTCCTGCTGGCGCATGGCACGGCGACGCAGGTGATGCGCAGCAATGGCATGACCAACCTCGGCGCAGTTTGCAATTTCGAAGCCGCCCTGCCCGCCGATGACAGCCCCGAAACCCAAGCCGCTACGCGCTTGTATGACGCCTATTACAACCGCTTCTTCGTCGAAGGTCTCTTCAAGGGCACCTATCCCGCCGAGGTGATGGAGGGTTTCGCCCCCCATATGCCCAAGGGCTGGCAGGATGATTTCGCCACCATCCAGACGCCGCTCGACTGGTTCGGGCTCAATTACTATACCTGCAAGCGGATCGCACCCTGCGGCGGCGCTTGGCCCGCCCATCACGAGGTCGAAGGTCCGCTGCCCAAAACCGCAATGGGATGGGAGATTTACCCCCAAGGCCTGTCAGACTTCCTGACCCGAGTTGCGCGCGACTATACCGGCGATTTGCCGCTCTATGTGACCGAGAACGGCATGGCCTCGCCCGATCAGGTCAGCGCAGGCGCCGTCCACGACCCCGCGCGCATCGCCTATTACGCCGATCACCTCAAGGCGGTTCAAACCGCTATCACCAACGGCGCGCCGGTGAAGGGCTATATGGCGTGGTCCTTGATGGACAATTACGAATGGGCTTTGGGCTATGAAAAGCGCTTTGGGCTGGTGCATGTCGATTTCGAAACCTTGCAGCGTACCCCCAAAGCGTCCTATCTGGCGTGGAAAAACGCGCTGAGGACAGGCTCATGAGCACGGAAGATCGCTATACATTGTTGGCCGATATCGGGGGCACCAACACCCGCGTGGCGTTGGCGCTGGGCAAGAAGATGCTGCCCGCCTCGATCAAGCGTTTTTCCAATAGCGGGCGTGCCTCGCTCGAAGAGATTTTGGCCGACTATATAGCGGCTGAGAACGTTCATGATCTGGCGGGCGCTTGCGTGGCGGCGGCAGGGCCTGTGCGCGATGATGTGGCCAGCATGACCAACCTGTCCTGGGTGATCGAGGCGCAAAATATCGCGCGCGTCACCGGGGCCGAACAGGTCTTTGTGCTCAACGATCTGCAGGCACAGGGGCATGCGCTGGGCCATCTGGCGGCAGATGCGTTGCGTTTGCTGGTGCCTGGACAGCCAGCGCGCGCCGATGCGGCGCGTCTTGTGGTCGGGGTGGGCACCGGGTTTAATGCAGCCCCCGTGCATGAAGGGCCCGGCGGGCGCGTCGTGCCGCCCTCAGAGGCAGGTCACACCACCCTACCCTGTCAGTCTGACGAAGATTTCGCCCTCAAGCGCTACCTTGAGGCCAAGCATGATTTCGCCAGCGTCGAGCATGTCGTGTCCGGGCGCGGACTGGAGCGGCTCTATGCTTATATGGCGGGCCAAGACGAGGCCACAGTGCCGGGAATTGAAATCCTTTCCGCAATCTCGCGCGGTGATGCCACTGCGCGCGCGGCGGGTCAGATGTTCGTGCAGACCTTGGGCCGTGTGGTCGGGGATCTGGCGCTGACGCATCTTCCCTTTGGCGGCATTTACTTGATCGGTGGTGCTGCACGCGGCGTAGTGCCATGGCTTGAAGAGTTCGGCTTTCGCGCGGCGATGCATGCCAAGGGTCGGTTCTCGGACTTTCTGCGGGCTTTCCCGATCTATGTGATCGAGGATGACTACGCAGCGCTGCATGGCTGCGCCGCTTTTTGCCAATCGCGGATCGCCGCGCAATAATTCCAATTCCGTCAAGCCTATTTTAACCGCTGGGCGCTAAACCTCTTTCATCACCGTATGAAAGGGGATGCTCGTGCGTCAACATTTCACAAAGACTGTCGAGGTCAGCCGATGAGTGCGCTCGTGCTTCCGGCCAAGCTCGACCTGTCCACTGTCGCAGACCTTGGCGCAACCATCAGCGCGCGCAAAGGCGGCGATCTTGAGCTGGACGCAGGGGGCGTGACGCTGCTCGGCGGGCTTGGCTTGCAAGTGCTGGCGGCGGCCGCGGCACAATGGCGCCAATCGGGCCATTCGTTCTGCATCACCCCGAGATCAGAGTCTTTCAACGCCGCGCTCGATCATCTCGGCGTGTCCCTCAACGATTTGCAATCCACGGAGGCCGCATGAGCCTGAAAGTTCTCGCGGTCGATGACAGCCGCACAATTCGTGATATGCTCAAGCTCGCGCTCAATGATGCGGGGTTTGAACTGTATCTTGCCGAAGACGGGCTGCACGGGCTTGAGGTTCTCGAGGGGATCGAGCCTGACGCCATCATCTCCGATATAAATATGCCGCGCCTTGATGGCTTTGGCTTTATCGAGGCGGTGCGCGGGCAGGACAAACATCGCGCAACCCCGATCCTCGTGCTCACCACCGAATCTGCCCCCGAGTTGAAGGCTCGCGCACGCGCTGCCGGGGCCACGGGCTGGATCGTAAAACCCTTTGATCCAAGCAAACTTGTAAAAGCGCTCAATATGGTCGCTGGCTAAGGAGAGAGCGATGTCCACGGACCCGATGGCAGAAATCAAGGCCTCATTCTTTGTTGAATGCGATGAGCTGCTCGAAAGCTTGCAAGATGCGCTCACCGATATGGATGAGGGTAACTATGACAGTGAAACGATCAACGTGGTCTTTCGGGCTGTGCATTCAATCAAGGGCGGCGCGGGCGCGTTTGGTCTTGATGCGCTGGTCGCCTTTGCACATCGCTACGAAACCGTCATGGATGAGGTGCGTTCGGGGCGGCTCGAGATCGACCATGGCTCGCTCAAATTGTTTTTTCACACCGCCGATTTTCTAGCCGATCAAGTTTCGGCCGCGCGCGATGGTTTACCCGAACCCGACGGCTCCGAGGCTTGCTTGCAAGAACTAGAGGCGTTGATGGGAGATGCGCTCCCCGCGCCGGTCGAAGAGGACGTAAGCGATTTCCAACCGATGGGGCTAAGCCTTGATCTGGGGATCACCGATGCCGACTTCGGCGATTTTGGGCTGCCCTCGCTCGATGACGGCGCTTCAGAACACGATGCCGCATGGTCACTGACCTTTACGCCCAGCGATGCTCTCTATGCTTCGGGCAATGATCCGGCGCATTTGTTGCGCACTTTGCGAGAATTGGGTGATGTAACGGTACGATGCGACTTGACGGCGCTACCGGAATTCGACGCTCTCGATACGCAGCAGTCCTATCTAAGCTGGCACGCAACCCTCCCGGGCGAGTTGGACGAAAGCGATATTCGCGAAGTTTTCGATTTCGTCGAGGACGTCTGCAGTCTTGAGCTGACGCGTGAAACGCAGACAACGCCCGAAGCAGATGATAATTTGCCCCTTGCGGACCTAGCGCCACAGATCGAAGCCGCCCCAAATTCCGTCGCGCCTACAGATGTTGTCCCAACAGAGCCGCCTGAATCCGAGCCAAACAACACTGCGCCCGCAGATAAGCCGGCCGCGGCCCCTGCCCCCGTCGCCCCCCCACTCAAGGGCGCCCCTCAAGCCAATGCAACCGCTGAACCGGGGGCTACGGTGCGTGTCGATCTCGAACGCATCGACAGGCTGGTGAACCTTGTGGGCGAATTGGTGATCAACCAGGCAATGCTGGCACAATCCGTCGCCGAGGCCGGATTGCCGCAAAATTCAAAGGTGATGACCGGTCTCGAAGCCTTCATGATGCTCACGCGCGACATCCAAGACAGCGTCATGATGATCCGCGCCCAACCCGTGAAACCTCTGTTCCAGCGCATGGGCCGGATCGTGCGCGAGGCATCTGCCGCCGTGGCAAAAGAGGTGCGCCTGCGCACTGAAGGTGAGGCGACCGAGGTCGATAAGACGGTTATTGAACGGCTGGCAGACACGCTGACCCACATGATCCGCAATGCCGTTGATCATGGGCTCGAGACCCCTGACATTCGTGAAGCTGCCGGTAAACCGCGTGAAGGGGTCATCACCCTCTCTGCGCAGCACCGATCGGGCCGCGTGGTCATCGAGATCACCGATGACGGTGCAGGAATCAATCGCAAAAAGGTTTTGGAAAAAGCAATTTCCAAAGGATTGGTACCGCCCGAAGCAAACCTGTCTGATGGCGAAATCGACAATCTTCTCTTCTTGCCCGGGTTTTCAACAGCGGATCAAATCTCTGCCCTTTCGGGTCGTGGGGTCGGCATGGATGTTGTGCGCAGCTCCATTCAGGCGCTGGGCGGGCGGATTGCGATCACGTCCGAGCCCGGCAAAGGCACCCGCTTCTCAATATCGCTGCCCCTTACTCTCGCTGTGCTTGATGGGATGGTGATCAATGTCGCAGGAGAGACGCTGGTTGTCCCACTTTCTGCCATTATCGAAACTGCGACACTGACGAGCGACGACATTCGATCGCTCGGGCCACAAACCAATGTCATTCATGTACGCGGCGATTTCGTCCCTCTCTACGATCTAGGGGCAGAACTGGGCTACCGGGCACCGAAATCATCCTATGAAGGCGGCATTGTCTTGCTCACAGCACAAGACGATGGCGAACGCTCGGCCCTGGTCGTTGATGCGATCATGGAACAGCGCCAAGTGGTCATCAAAGGGCTGCAACAGTCCTACGGCCATATTCCAGGCGTCGCTGCCGCCACAATTCTTGGCGATGGGCAAATCGCCCTGATCCTCGACCCCGCCGACCTCGTCCAAAACGCATCGGGCCGCACCCGCGGCTTTGATATCGCCCTTGCAGGATAGGACCATGACTGAAAACACAAACAAAAAAACCAGCGCCTCTGAAGTCGAACTACTTTCTTTCCGACTTGGCGAAGAGGAATACAGCGTCGATATCATGTCCGTACGCGAAATTCGCGGCTGGACGCGTGCAACGCCGTTGCCGCACGCCCCCGACTTTGTACGCGGAGTAATTAACTTGCGCGGCACGGTATTGCCGGTTGTGGATCTCTCTGTCCGCCTTGGGATGGCTCCGGTCATGGGGGATGCGCGCAACGTCATCATCGTCGTGCAGATGGGGGCACAAACCGCTGGGCTCCTTGTTGATGCTGTATCCGACATTTTGAATTTGCCGCGCACGGATTTGCAGCCCCCCCCCGATCTCGCCGCCGACTCCGCACATAGCTATATTTCGGCACTCACCATTGTCGAAGGCCGGATGATCCGCGTTCTTGATCTTGCATCGGTTCTGCCCGAAGACGCTGTCGAGGCGGCATGAATACGCAAACTCCTCTCCCTCCCGGATCGCTCAGGCAGATTGTACCAAGCGAAGCAGAACTGAATACTATTGCCACGATCTTGCACGAAGCGGCCGGGATCGTCATTGCGCCGGGAAAAACGTCAATGGTGCAATCGCGCCTCGCCAAACGGCTTCGCGCGCTGCAACTTAATGATTATGCGAGTTATATCGCGCTCGTGCGCTCAAGTGAGGGTATCGCGGAACGTCGTGAAATGATCTCAGCGCTAACGACAAATGTGACACATTTTTTCCGCGAAAAGCACCATTTTGACACGTTGCGCACTAATGCTCTGCCTCCGCTGATTGCGCGGGCGCGTGCAGGTGGTCGGGTGCGCATCTGGTCGGCGGGAAGTTCGAACGGTCAAGAGGCCTATACAATCGCGATGGTTCTGGCGGAGTTGGCGCCTGATTTCGACCGCCTCGACATCCGCATCCTTGCCTCGGATATTGACCCCATGATGATCGCACGCGGGCGCTCAGGCATCTATCCCGAAACGGCGATTGAACCGATCCCGACCGACTTGCAACGAAAGTATTTCAGCGCCTGCGATGCCGGCGCCGAGGTGATCGCGCCATTGCGGAAACTGGTGTCGTTCAAAGAATTGAACTTGCACAATCCATGGCCAATGTCGGGTAAATTCGACGTAATTTTTTGTCGCAATGTGGTGATCTATTTCGATCCCCCAGCACAAGCGAAACTTTGGCAAAGATTTGAAAACCAACTTGCCCCAGGAGGTTGGCTTTTCCTAGGGCATTCTGAACGCATCACACCCGTTCCTGGCAGTCAACTGACCTCTGCCGGAGTGACTACATACCGCTTGCCCGAGTCGGGCCCCAAGTCCGGAGACACAACATGGCCCTAAGAGACCAGATACGTATTATGGTCGTTGATGACATGTCCACCAGTCGGGGACTGATCACCCAAGCGTTGGATGCGATGGGGGTTCGCCAGGTTGGCTCTGCAACCGACGGCCACGGCGCAATGCAAATCCTCGAAAAATCGCCCGTTCATTTGGTTATCTCAGATTACAACATGCCGGGTATGGACGGGCTACAACTACTACACGCTCTTCGCACCCACCCAAAATCGAAATCGGTAGGATTTATCTTGATCACTGGTCGCGCAGATCGTGAAATTATCGAGACTGGACGAAAACTAGGAATGAATAACTTCCTCAAAAAACCGTTCACTCCACAAGAGCTCAAAGCCTGTATTGAAGCAGTTGTGGGGCGTTTGTAAAAAATGGAATCACGCCAAAAAAAAGATCAAATGTCGCATCACGCAATGGCGCTTGATACGCTGGCTGCGCGCGTTGGTGAAGAACTTGAGACACTGGCGCGCCTTTCAACGGATGTGCAGCGAGCGCTTTCAAATTGCTCCTTGCCTGCTGATACCGATGCACAAGTCATCCGTGGCCTGCAAGGCATCGACCGTATCACGCAATCTCTTGAGGATTTGGGGCGGTTAATGTCAGATGTTGCGGTCGAGATCCCCAAAGGCATACCGCTGCAAGCAGAGCCAATATTGTCGCGACTGCGTCTACATGAGTTGGTTGACAGCCTTAATCCGGCTCACGAAAAAAAAGTGATGCCACGCGAAGATGATGGTGAGATCATATGGCTTTAGGCTCAAGCTCCATTCCTCGGCTTGCGATGACCTTTGCGAGGTGTTTCACTCTCTCCATCTAGAGGGGAGTTCAATGAGCTTTTTTCCGGCTGATCGACGAGCAGATGGAGCGGCGTGGACCGTATTTTCCGAACAGCAACGGCAAGCCACGGGTTGATGACAGGCGTGTTTTGAGCGAGATAGTATTCGTCAAGCCCAATGGGTTGAAGTGGCGCAATGCGCCCCGGGAAAATAGCTTGCGCAAGAGGCTCACCAAGCGCTAGAGCGGGACGGGCGTATTCGCCAAGAACTTCGAAGGATTGGCTGTCGAGGCGACAGTGCCGGGGCCGATCATGCTCCCTCTCATTAACTGCTGCGCAATCAATGAGAGGGCAACGGACGAGCGCTATCCACTGCCCGGCAGTTGTTTGCATGCAAATCACGAGACGGTGCAAGATGCACCGCACCGCGAAAAATATAGGCGAGAAAAAGGGGGGCGTGGGCGACTGTTCCATTGCCCAGAAGAGCAATGCACTGCAATGGCCCGAGAGGGACCAAGCTGCATGCTGTGCGTGACGGCCAGGGCCGGCCCCTCAGTCTATGCGTCACTGCTGGCCAGGTCAGTGATTACATCGGAGCGCGGGCATTACTGAGCAATTCGCCAAAGGTCGAGTGGCTTCTCGGGCCCTCTCATCGAAACTGCGACTCGGCTGCCGGACAGCGGATCGCGTATACTACGCCGACTGGTTTAGAGAAGCATTGAAAGACAAGGGCATACTCGCTTGTATGTAGGGTCGCAGACAACGCAAGACGCCCGTGAAATACGACAAGCGGCGATACAAACACCGTAACCACATCGAGATCATGTTTCGCAGGCTCTAGGACTGGCGCCGCGTTGCAACGCGGTATGATCGCTGCCCAAAGGTCTTCCTTTCGGTTATCGCCCTCGCTGCAACCCTCATTTATTGGCGATGAGATGCTATAACGGGGCCTGCGTCGCGTAATGCCCGTTGCCGCTTGCAAGATAAGAGGCAAGCTGTCGCCGTTCCCGTATTGGATCCACACGGAGGACTACGGGATAAGACGGTTTGTAGGACTGGACGTATCACTGGCCAAAACCTCGATCTGCGTGATCCGCGAGCATGGCAAAATCATCAAGTTAGCCGAGGCTCCGAGTGAACCTGCGGCTTTGGCGGCTTGGCTGGATGACTTGGACGGCACAATTGCGGCGGTCGGTCTTCAACCGATCCGTTATCACAGTGGCTGCATCGTGACCTGACTGTAGCCGGGATTGATGCTGTGGGGATAGAAACAAGCCAAGGTAAAGCAGGCGCGCAATGCCCTCGGCGTCCCGCCGGTCCGTCTTGATCGCCATGGCCTACAAGGAACCCTTCCCTTGCCGGGTTCCGGCCCGTTCACTGCAAATCCGTTTCGGCGCAAGAAGTCCGTGCCTTGCTCGGTGCCCGCAAGGCCGTCCAGCAGGGAATGATCGCCTTGGCCAGGCGTATCGGTGTGATCCTTCATCGGATGTGGTTCGATGATACCCACTTCCAGTCTGACATGATCGTGCCACATGCAGCCTGAAGACTTGAGTTTCCAACCGTTGTCTGCCGAACAGCAGGCCATCGAGGTCCCCCCAGGGACGCGGTTCCGATGATGCCGTGGTCAGGACTGTTGCCGATCCAAATCGAGCACGCCAATGAGATGGGCACGTCGGAATTGCATTGAACCAGCATCATGTTGGCAGCCAGGCGCTGCCAACGGACCGAAGCATGCACCCGGGAGGATATCAAACGAAGGCGGTGGTGACAGCAGGGCGGCCTAGAAAGAACCAAAGTAAAAACTGCACATCAGCGGCTGGCCGCCCATGTACAAAATCACTTGACTGGGACGGCCCCGTTACCAAAGTCCTGAGCCTGATTTTATGCAGAATTTTCCCTTAACCGCCTTCCACTTGGGTGCACTGCTGCATCAATCTGCTGCCAGCCGCATCTGCGCGAGCGGGTGCGCATCCGTACCGACCGGCTGTTCTAAGCGTGCGCCGTCAGCCAAACCCCGGGAACAGGTCGGTGTGTATCCGGCGGCGCGATGCCCCACAACTGCGCAAGGCCTTGCGAAAGGTCGATACCATGGAGGTGGGCCCCGACACATAGATATAGCGTTCCGCGATATCGGGCACTTCCCGCGCCATCAATTGCGCATCAATCCGACCGGGATGAAGATTGTCCAACCTTGCCTCGGCTTGTGACACAGCATGAATGACTCGCAGCCCCAACTCGCGCTCGGCACGCGCAAGCAGCGGCATGTAGGCAATATCCTCGGCCTGCCGATTGCCATAGAGCAAGATGATGTCACGCTGCTCGCCACGGTCGAGCAAATCCTGAATCATGCTGCGGAACGGGGTGATCCCGATCCCGCCGGCGATTAGCAGAATTTTGCGGCGCGGATTGCGTGGCAAGGTGAACGTTCCCGCGATTTGTGAGCCGTAAATAGCATCGCCGGGCGACATCTCGCACAGATGTTGCTTGAAGGCGCTGGGACCGGAGTAGAATTTCACCCCCAGACGAACGTGATCTTCCGACGGGGACGAGGCAATGGTGAAGGTCCGCCGATTGCCGCGATTGTCGGGTTTGCGCACGCCCAACGTCCAATCCAGATATTGCCCGGCGCGGAAGTTCAAACGCCGATCTGACCGAAAGACGTAGTCATAGCAATCAGCCGCGATACGCTCGACATGAAGAAGCTCAAGGCGGAACCGTCCCTTGGGGCTGGCCGCCCATGCGTAGAGATTGGCCACAAGGAAGGCGAGCTCGGGCGAGAAGTAAAAGTTGGCGATGTGAATATTGGGCGAGGACAACGCCCCAACGAGGATCGCGTAGATATGGCGCGACCAGCGCCCATGCGCAGCGGTCAGCGGCTCGGTCAGCATCGCAAAACCGGCAAAGAACAGCGGCGAATAGATCAGGCCCTGCTGCAGCCCCATCCCCAGCATCTCGGGCGGGGTCGTCAGCACAACGGCTGCGAGGTTTGCCAAAAGGTAGCTGGCGATCATGCCGAGGCGCTGGACCTTATGGGTCACCAGAAGCCCTCCGATCACGACCAAAGGCAACAAGGTCGGACTGCCGCCAACCCACCAGACCGCCGGCTGATTGACCAAAAGGCCCGCCGCCACAGCCCCGATCGCCACCGGGTTGAAGATATGCTTATGCCCGATGGTCAGCACGAATTTCGACCCGATCGCCACAACTGAGGCCACAACAACTCCAAGGATGGACATCGGTTCGCTCGGCACCGCTGGCGGCATGATCAACACCAGGATCAGCGCCGTGATATGCACCGATTCCGCGTTAAGCGGCAGCCTGAGGACATAGCCGAAAAGACGATTGGTTCCCCAAGCACTGACAAAGGTGACGACAAGTGAGAATAGCAACGAGGACGGGCTCATGAACGTGGCGCCGGCCACAGCAAGGCCAAGACCTGCGACAAACAATGCGCCGAGATAGTAGATCATCAAGCGATACATGGTCGTGCCGTTCAGCACGCGTGAAATCAGGGTCATCATCAGGCTACAAACTCCTTGAAACCGGTTGTTGCCAGCGCAGTGCCATCGGGGGCAATTGCATAGCCTTCGAGGCCAGCCATGGCCTCGATGTGATAGATACCGCGTGCGCCCATTGCAAAACCTGCGGTCGCGTGCAGGTCGGCGGTGAGAACGTCTGGAGCAATAACAGTCAATGAGACGACTTCGGTTATAGGCTCGGACGGTTGATGCGGGTTGTAGATGTGGTTCCCGCGCACATAGCTGCCAGAAGTCGCCATGCCGCCCCCTTTCGGCGTCACCACCTTGACGACGTGATCTGGATTGAACGGACTTTGAATGCCTATCCGCCAGTCCATGCCATGCGCATCCCTGCCGGCACATTGGATATCACCCCCCGCATTCACGCAGAAATTCGTCTGTCCTGCCGCGGCAATCTGGCGTGCGGCACGCAAGATCGCCCAACCTTTGACCACCCCGGATGGATCGAGATCTCCATCCGGGCGCAGCGGGTTAAAATAGCCGCCCGTCTCAGCCGATATGTCGCGGGCAATCTCGAGAACTTCGCGCATCTGCGCGCTGATTTCATCGGCGCGCAAAGTCCCCGCATTGAGACGGCTCAACTCGCTGTCATCGCGATAGGGGCTAAAGCGCGCATCCACTCTGGCGAACTCGGAAAAGACCTCATCGATCAGGTCGGTCTCTTCAAGATCAGGCAGGTCTATGGAAATTGGCATTCCCATCATGAGCCGGGTGATTTTGGTCATATCCCCTCAGATCAGTTCAAAGATTGCAGAAGAGCCGCGTGCGTGGAGGCGAGGAAGGCATCGCTCGTCAAGGTCGCGCCCGAGACATTCGAGACATGGGTATTCTGTGCCTGAACAATTTCGGATTTGAGACGCGGAAGGGCGATCGAATTGATGTATCGGCTTGTCCGCCGATCAGTAGGAGAGCGCAGGATATCAATTGCGACAATCTTTCCGTTTTTGATATGGGCTTGGGCCTGAACATATCCGTAATACTGGCGCACTGAGGGGCCGCGATAGGTGCCATCGTGATAATGCAGCGCGCTGCTTGACGTTTTTGTCGCGGCAGAGGGCGCCCAGAACAGACCCGCAGATGCGCTGCCAGCGCTCCAGATCACGACAAGTGCAGTGGCTGCGAGAGTGCGAATGGTAATAGTGGTTTGCATTTTAACCTCATGACTTTTCTTGGGGACGACGCCTTTTGCGAAGGCATGTCGCAGATAAGTTGACTGTCAGAGGCAAACCAGCCGCTCGCAAATCCCGCTTGCGTGATATTCATTGCACGAACCTGAAGCTGGTCAGCAACGGATTGAAAAAAAAGAGCTTTAGAGAATTTTCGACTGAATCTTAGGCTCTGCAACTTTAGTTCTAACTCCCTAAATCAACTACAAGACGTATGCGGTTTTATGGATCGGGAACGGCACTTTTGCAGAACTCACGCTTGAGGCGTGACATCCCCTTTCCCCACTGACGTCCTGCGATGCGAGCGATTGTGGCAGGCCGAGGTCGGAGGAACTTTCATGATCGCGATGCGGACATGGATTTCGGCGTTCAGGCGTGCGTCTCTCTGAATAGCCCCTTGAGGCGCCTTGAGAGCACGCCGCAGCAAATTGTAAGGTGCGGCTGCTCGCGGAACATTTTCATTTAGCGCGTAGGTTTCGAGCGAAGGAGATGTTCAATGACCAAGGATCAACGCGAGATTCTGCGCATCCTTCGTCGCAACGGTATGAACCGGCTTCCGCGCGGCTCCCGTCATGCCAAGCGCTACAACAAACAAGTTCCAGAGCATCACATCCAGTGGACGTCAAGTTCCTGACATCCAATGGACAATAGGGTGAGAAAAACCATCGCTTCCAGTATACAGCTATTGGCGACGTCACCCGGGTTCGCGCCCTGAAAATATCAAGCATACTCAAGCCAATGCGATCGATTTTGTCGACCACATCATTGAGAAGTTCCCCTTCGGCATAAAGGAACTCCGCACTGATAACGGTCACGAGTTCCAAGCAAAGTTTCACTGGCACGTCGAGGATATTGGTATCCGCTACGCCTATATCAGATGCGGAACACCGCAACTGAACGGCAAAGTCGAGCGATTGCACAGATCTGACAGCCTGGAATTATACCAGTTTCTCAGCTATAAAGGTGACGTCGATCTCGAGGCAAAACGGGCGGAATGGGAACGGTTCTACAACTTCCACAGGCCCCATGAAGTTCACAGCGGCAAAACGCCTTACGACGCCCTCAGAGAAAAGCTATACTCACCAAACTCGATGTTCCGCGAGCCGCCGCACCTTACAAATTTACGCCAGATACTGTCCAACAAATGGTCAGTTGTTCACTTCTGATTGGGCCCGAAATTGGCGGATACAGGCACGCACCAAGAACGTCAGAAGATTTCGAACAACCCTGCAGCCCCCTGACCACCGCCGATACACATCGACACAACGCCGTAGCGTGCGCCGCGGCGCTTGCCTTCCAGTAATATATGTCCCGCCATACGCGCCCCCGACATGCCGTAAGGATGGCCGATCGAAATCGCCCCGCCATTCACGTTCAGCCTCTCGTCCGGAATCCCCAGTTTATAGCGGCAATACAGAAGCTGGGCAGCAAAGGCTTCGTTGATTTCCCAGAGATCGATATCATCCATCGACAGTCCCGCCCGGTCCAGAAGGCGTGGGATCGCAAAGACCGGACCTATCCCCATTTCCTCGGGGGCGCAGCCTGCCACCGCAAAGCCCCGGAATGCCCCAAGCGGGGTCAAACCACGCCGGGTCGCCTCGGCGCTCTCCATGATCACGCAGGCCGATGCCCCGTCGGAAAGCTGACTGGCATTGCCAGCAGTGACACATTTATCAGGCCCCAGAACGGGTTTGAGGCTTGCGAGCCCCTCTAACTCTGTCGTCGGACGATTGCACTCATCTGCCTCCAACCTGACCGGCTTCATACTGGTCTCGCCGCTCGCCTTATCGGTGACGATTTTCATCGCGTCGACGGGAACGATCTCATCTGCGAAAAGGCCCGCTGCCTGAGCACGCGCCATGCGTTGCTGACTTTGCAGCGCATAGGCATCTTGTGCGGCACGGCTGACACCGTAGCGCTGCGCGACGATTTCTGCCGTTTCGATCATCGACAGGTAATAGGCATCGCGAACGCCCGGCGCGCGGTAGTGAGACCCGTTCCATTCTGCGTTCTGAACCAGCGAAATGGATTCGAGCCCGCCTGCCAGGGCGACATCAGCGCCTTCGCTTGTCACCATATGCGCCGCCAACGCGATCGCATTCAGCCCCGATGCGCATTGCCGATCCAGCGTCACCCCGGCCACGCTGTCGGGCAGATGAGCGGCCTGCGCAATATGGCGCGCGACGTTGACACCTGTCGTGCCCTGCGTGAGAGCACAACCGAAGACGGCATCTTCAATCTCGCCCCCTTCCAGCCCGGCGCGCGTCACGGCCGCCTTGACTGCATGGGCTGCCAACGCTGGCCCTTCGAGATTGTTGAACGCGCCACGATAGGCCTTGCCTATAGGGGTGCGCGCGGTGGAGACGATGACAGCTTCGCGCATGTTGAACCTCAGATCGTTTCGGTGCCGCACCAGTTCGCGATGAACAGGGCGGTGCTTTGTGTGATGCGGCGGAGGCTTTCCAGCTCCACCCGCTCGTTGAAACCGTGAATGGCCTCGGCGCGCGGGCCATAGACCAGCGCTGGCGTGTCGGCATACAGACCAAAGAAACGCGCATCTGTCGTCGCAGTGATCGCCATCCGATCAAGGGCGCGATCATTGACCGCGAAATGCGCGGCATCCAATGCGCCAATTGCGGCTTTTGCCGTAGCGGATGTGTCGTCGCTCAGCGCATAGCCCTCGGCGAGAAAACCGTGCCAGACGATTTCAGGCAGGGAATTCTTCAAGAAGGCGTTCTCGCGTGCGGCCGCCATCAGTACCTCTTCAATCTGCGCTTTCGCAGCGTCGATGTCCTGCCCCGGATAGATCGCGATCCGCATGTCAAAAACACACCAAGCAGGCACGGAACTGGCCCAATCGCCCCCTTCAATCTTGCCGATATTAAGGTTTATCGGATGATGGGCATGCGCATAGTCGCCATGGCGACACCCCGGCGCGTTCCAGCGCTCTTCAAGCGTGTGAAGTGCGGCAATCAGCGGAATAGCGGCTTCGATCGCGTTCGCGCCACTGCCAGCATAGGCCACATGGGTCGGCAGGCCCTTCAGATGCACCTGCGCCCAGATCACGCCAAGTTGGGCGCTGACCAGTTTTTCTTCGAACGGTTCGGGGATCAGCGCGGCCTCGGCTCGATAGCCGCGCTCGAGACAGGCCAAGGCACCGTTGCCAGTGCATTCCTCTTCGACCACCGATTGATAGAAAACATCTGCTGCGGGCGCGAGATTGAGATGGCGCAGCGCATCCAGCGCAAAGAGGTTAGAGACCAGCCCCGCCTTCATATCCCCTGCCCCGCGCCCATAGAGCCAACCGTCATCGACATGGGGCGAGAAAGGTGGGCTGTCCCACATATCCAGCGGCCCCGCGGGCACGACATCTATATGGCCGTTCAGGATCAGCGAACGGCCCTTGCGGGTCGTGCTGCGATGGCTGCCCACCACATTCATGGCATCTTCATACTCCCCGATCACCGGCGAAAAACCGGGCAGATCGCGGATTTTGTCCAACTCAATCTGCCAGCGGTCCACCTCAAGGCCACGCTCGGCCAGCGCGCTGGCCATGAAATCCTGTGCGCTTTGCTCATTCCCGCGCGTCGAGGGATGCGCGGTCAGCTCGCTCAGGAACGCGACTTCGCTATCAAACAGGTCATCGACCGCGCTGAGAAGCCGGGTTTGCAGGTCTTGGTCCATCATCGGCCTCAAAAGGTTGGAATGTCGGATTGCGGGATGGCGATCGGGGCGCCCGTCGCGGCACGAAGCTCTGCCACGCTGACGCCGGTGGCCAGTTCGCGCAGCGCAAAGCCATTTGGCGTCACATCCACCACCGCCATATCCGTATAAATCCGCGCCACTCGGCCTCGTGCCGTCAACGGCAGCGTGCAGGCGTCCAGCAGTTTCGGATTGCCCTTGCGGTCGCAATGGGTGGTCATCACCACCACGCGGCGCGCTTTTTGCGCCAGCTCGATCGCGCCGCCTGCCCCCGGAGAAAACTTACCCGGAATCTTCCAGTTCGCCAGATCACCATTGCGCGCCACCTCGAAAGCGCCCAGCAGCGTCAGATCAAGCCGCCCCGAGCGCACCAGCGCAAAAGACACCGCACTGTCGAAAAACGCCGAGCCGGGAATGGTCGAAACATAGGCCCCGCCCGCGTCGATCAGATTACGATCTGCCTCATCATACGGCAGCATCGCACCAATGCCCGTCAGGCCATTTTCGGAATGCAGACAGACCGGGAAATCGGCAGGCAAATGGTTGACGACCTGTGTTGGCAAGCCAATTCCCAGATTGACCACCATACCCGGAGCAATTTCTTGCGCCGCGCGCGCCACCATGCGGGATCTAGCGTCTGACAATGCCATACTCCTGAGAAAGTTCTTTTATTTCAACGACGTGATCGACGAAAGCGCCGGTGGTCTCGACCGCGTCCGGCGCAAGGCCTCCTAGCGGCACAAGGGCTTCGGCCTCGACGATGACGCGCGCAGCCGCCATCGCCATCAACGGGTTGAAATTGCGCGCAGTGGCAGCGTAGGCGAGATTGCCAAACGGATCTGCGATGGCTGCGTGGATCAGCGCCACATCGGCGCGCAGCGCGGGTTCAACCAACATTGCGCGCCCATTCATCTCAACCACCTGTTTGCCATTGGCCAGTTCGGTCTCAATGCCAATATCGGTCAAGATTGCGCCCAAACCGGCCCCACCTGCGCGGATACGTTCTGCCAAGATGCCCTGAGCGCAGAATTCGACCTCAAGATCACCCGAATTCATGGCCGCGATTGCATTTGCGTTAAGGCCCAGATGGGTCACGATCAGTTTGCGCACCTGACCGTTTTTAATCAGGTGGTCGATCCCCATTCCCGCCTCGTTGGCGTCGTTCTTGACCAACACCAAATCGCGCTGGCCTTGGCGAGCCAACTCGTTCAGGAGCGTGAAAGGTGTTCCGGGAACGCCAAACCCGCCGACCAAAACTGTCGCGCCATTGGGGATTGCGGCGATCACATCGTGGAGTTCCGTGGATTTGTCAGGGAGCTTCATTCCGCCGCCCCTTCCAACACGGGCAAGGCGTGTTTTTCGGCGAACGCATCCAGTGCATCGCACAGTATTTCCATAATTTCGTCGATCTGCGCTTCGGTCACGATGAGAGGTGGGCAAACCAGGAAATGATCTCCCTCTTTGCCCCCGCGTGTGCGCCGAGAATAGATGATCAGCCCGCGTTCATACGCCAGTTCAACCAGCTCGACATGGGCGTTCCAATCCTTGGGCAACACCGCCATCGTCTCGCGGTCCGAAACCAGCTCAAAGGCCAGCAAAAGCCCCTTGCCGCGCACGTCGCCGATAAAGGGATACCGCTCCATCAACCCGGTCAGGCGGGCTTTGAGCACGTCGCCCATCCGCGCGGCATTGCCAATGATGTCGTGCTCTTCCATCTCTTCCAGAACGGCCAGACCCGCCGCGCAGGCCAGCGGATTTCCTGCATAGGTAAAGCCATGCTGAAACCCGCCTGAGTCCAGAAGCGCCTCGACCATATCGTTGCGTGCGACCACAGCGCCAAGCGGCGCATAGCCCGCGCCAAACCCTTTCGACATCGCGACAATATCGGGGGTGATCCCCCAGTGCTCGGCGGCAAGAAATTTCCCGGTGCGCCCTGCCCCGGTCATGACTTCATCATAGATCAGCAAGACGCCGTATTCTCGGCAGATCTCGGCCACGCGGGCATAATAGCTGTCGGGCGCGACCAGCGCACCGGTCGAGGCCCCGCCAACGGGCTCCATAAGAAATGCCAACACGCTATCGGGCCCCTCGGCCAAGATTTTCTCGCGCAGCATTTCGGCATATTTGATACCGCGTTGCTCCTCGCTCAGATTGTCGCGATCAAGATAGCAGGTCGGCGCGGGGATTTTCGGCATCTCCTCAAACATCGGCGCGAAAGCACCGGTGAATAGCGGGCTGCCCGTCACCCCAAGCGACCCCATCGTGGCGCCATGATAAGAGGGCATGCGCGAGATCACCTTCCAGCGGCTTCCCTGCCCCTGAGTGACCGCATATTGGCGCGCAAGCTTGATCGCCGTTTCCACCGCCTCAGAGCCGCCGGACACAAAAAACACCCGATCCAGCCCCTCGGGCATAAGCCCCGCGACTTTGGCGGCTAGCTTTTCAGAGGGTTCGGTGCGGAAATGCAGGCGATACCCGAACGTCGCACGGTCCATCTGCGCCTTCATCTTGGCCAGAACATTGGGGTTGGAATGGCCGATATTGGACACCATCGCCCCGGACGAGCCGTCAATATAGCGCTTACCCGACACATCATAGAGATAGATCCCCTCGCCATAATCCAGAAACGGGCGCGGCTGGCGGGATTGGTAGAACAGGTGAGACTGCTCGGTCTTCATTTCGCACCTTCAAGATGTTTGCGCAGGAAATTTTGGGTTCGCTCTTGCGTCGGGTTTTTGAAGACCAGTTCAGGTGGGCCTTCTTCAACAACCAGACCTTTGTCCATGAAGATCACGCGGTCGCAGACCGAGGCCGCGAAATCCATTTCATGGGTGACGATGATCATCGTCATATGCTCCTCAGCGAGCTTTTTCATCACGAGGTTCACCTCCTCCACCAACTCGGGATCGAGCGCAGAGGTCGCTTCGTCAAACAGCATCAGCTTGGGCTTCATCGCCAAGGCTCGCGCAATTGCCACGCGCTGCTTCTGCCCGCCCGAAAGCTGCGAGGGGTAGTAGTCGATCCGCTCAAGCATCCCGACATGATCAAGCTGTTCTTCGGCCAGCGTATCGGCCTCTTTGTCAGAAATCTTCTTGAGCAGCTTGGGCGCCATCGTGACATTCTCGCGCACGGTGAGATGGGGAAACAGGTTGAAATGCTGAAACACCATCCCGATCTGCTGACGCATCTCGTTGATATGATTTTCATATTGGCGATGCGGCAGGGCTTTGTTGACCTGCAGCCCGTCCAGCCAGACCTCACCAGCAGTCAGCGGATCAAGGTCGTTGATCGCGCGCAACAGCGTGGATTTCCCCGATCCCGAGGGGCCGATAATCGCAACGATCTGACCGCGCTCGACCGTGAGAGAGATGTCCTTGAGAACCTCTAGCTTGCCATAGGACTTCTGAGCATGGCGGATCTCAACGAAAGGATGTGTCTGTGTCATGTCGCTTCCTCTGGCTTCAGCGAGAGAGACGGTTGCGCTTTTCGAACCCGCGCAGCACCGCCTCCATTCCCAGGTTGATGACGTAATAAAGCACCGCAGCAGCTGCGTAGAATTCAAACGGACGATAGGTGCGCCCGATGGCAAGCTGAGCAGACAGGGTCAATTCGCTCACGCCGATCACCGACACCAACGCGCTATCTTTAAGCAGTGCGATCATGTTGTTGCCGATGGGCGGTAGTACATCGCGCACCGCTTGCGGCACGACGACACGCATCAGCGCCTGACGCCGAGACAGACCCAGCGTGCGTGCGGCCTCCATCTGCCCCTTGTCGACAGCCACCATCGCGGTCTGGATCAATTCAGAATTATAGACCGCATAGTGAAAGCCAAGCCCGATCACGCCCGCGACGAAAGCCGGAAGATCGACCCCAATCTGTGCGAGGCCAAAGTAAATCAGGAACAGCTGCAACAGCAGCGGCGTGCCCATAAACAGCCACGAGACGAAACGGAACGGCAAGCGCACCACAAGCGGCCCATAAAGGGCGACAACCGCCAGCAGGATGCCTCCGAAGAAGCTTAGCACTGCAGAGGTGGCGGTAATAGCGATGGTCCAAAGAACACCAAGGGCCAACGTGCCATAAAAGGGCGGGATAACGGAGAAATCGAGACCCATAGCTCACTCCTGTTCCACAGCATTGCGAGGGAAAAGACGCATGATCATTGCAGGCGCGCCCGGCGATCGAGATAGGCGACGCCCTTGCCTGTGATCGTAATGATCACGAGGTAGAGAATGCCTGCGAGGAAGAACATCTCGAAGGGTTTATAGGTCGACCCGATATAGCGTTGCGCGGTGTAGGTCAGTTCGACAACCGAGATCGCCGAGACCAATGCGGTCCCCTTGATCTGCGCGTTAATATTGACACCAAGCGGGCGGATCATCAGGCGCATTGCTTGGGGCAAAACCACCTTGCGAAAGCTCTGTGCGCGCGACAGGCCCAGCGTGCGGGCTGCCTCGCCTTGCCCCTCATCGACCGAGATGATCGCGCCGCGCATCGTTTCGGTCATATAGGCCCCGATATTGAGCCCCAGACCAATCACGCCTGCACTGAACGCGTCCAACTGGATGCCGATCTGCGGGCCGCCAAAATACAGCAAGAACAACTGAATAAGCGCGGGCGTGCCACGAAACAAGCTGACATAGGCTGCCCCCAAAAACCGCACGATTGCAAAGCGCGAGAACCGCGCCGTGGCCCCCAAAGCGCCACAAATCAGCCCGAGCACGGTTGTCAAAACCGAAAGCTCGAGAGTGACCAAGGCCGCCTTGAGAAAATAGGGATAGACCTTGAGGATCAGTTCCACGTCCATACGTTTTCGCCCCGGTTCTTGGGATGATCGAAGTCCCAGCACCCGCCATTCTCATGCGCGGCAGGTGCTGGGAGTTTGCTACCTGAATTTAGCGGATGTCGCCGCCGACCCATTTCTTGGCAAGCTCAAGATAGGTGCCGTCCGCCTGCATCGCGTCCAATGCGTCCTGCATCGCCTTGTGCAATTCGGGATTGCCTTTGCGGATCGCGATCCCGGCCTCATCGGCCACACCACCCAGCTTGACGTCGAGCTGTTTGATCGGTGCATCGTTTTTCGTGATGGCCAGCAGCACCGGAATATCGTCGTTGACGATTGCATCGACGCGGCCGTTTTCCAGTTCCAACATGAGTTCGGGCAGACCTTTATAGGTGCGCACCTTGTAGCCTTGTTCGCGGGCCCATTGCTCATGCGTCTCACCCAACGTGGCGCCAAGGGTCGCCGTCTTCAGATCGTCGAGCGTCTTGATTTTGCTATCCTTGGTCACAAAGATACCGCGACGCATGCGGTAATACGGGCCAACGAAATCGACGACCTTTTCGCGGTCCGGAGTGATCGACATGGACCCGATGATGGCGTCATATTTATTGGCCAACAACCCGCCGATAATTCCGTCCCAAGCGGTCGTGATGATCTCAACTTTGAGGCCCATGCGCTTGGCGATCTCTTCGCCAATAGCCGGATCGAACCCGACAACCTGATTCTCTTCATTGATGAAGTTGAAGGGAGGATATGCGCCCGACATAGCAATGCGCATCACACCGTTTTTCTTGAGGGTTTCCAGCTCATCTGCAAAGGCAATCCCCGGCAACGAGACGCCAGCGGCAGCCAGCGCGCTAACGCCGACAAGGGATTTGAGAACGGTTCTACGATTGGTCATGTAACTCTCCTGATGGATTGCGATACACGGTCGCCCTGTTCCCGGAACGTCCCGCGCTGGAGGGGGTATAAATGCCTCCTTGCAGAAAAGCTTGCATGTGCGACATCATAGCGCAAATAAATATATTAAATTCTGAATATAGATTGGATCTATCGTGAAGCCGTACGAACAACGCTTTCCTTGGAACCTCGACTGGAATCTGCTGCGCACCTTCATGGTTGTGGTTGAGCAACGCGGGATCTCGCGCGCAGCATATTATTTGGGGCTGAAACAGCCAACGATCTCCGCTGCCCTGAGGCGATTGGAAGACACAACCGGGCATAAGTTGATCATCAGAAAACCCAATGAATTCAGCGTAACGCGTGCGGGAAGTATTTTATATCAGGAATGCTCGCAGATCTTTGGGTCGGTCTCACAACTGCCGTCGCTGTTGGAGAGCGGTGCCGAAGAATTGCGCGGACATATCACAATTGCCACAACCTCGCATGTGATCTCGGATCACTACGATGACCTGCTGCACGACTTCGCCAGTGCACATCCAAAAGTAACCTTTTCGACCACAGTTGCCGAAAGCGAAGAAGTCGTAAGTCGCGTGCAGCAGAACCGTGCGAGCTTCGGACTCTGTCTTTTGCACAAAATTCCAGCCAATCTGAAAGCATCCATCCTCTATCGGGAGTATTTCGGCCTGTTCTGCGGCCCCCGCCACTCTCTTTTCACGCAAGAGAGAATCGCACTGGACGAAATCGAGGGCGAGACATCGGTCTCCTTTCAGACAGAAACCGAGGAAGGGCCCCTCTTTCCGGTTGCCCATCTGCGGGCCCGCGCCAAGCTGGCCCCCGGCTGGCGCGGTGTCTCGTCGAGCTTGCATGAGCTGCGCCGGATGATCGTCGCTGGGGTGGGAATTGGCGCGCTGCCCCTCCATGTGGCAAAGCGTGATATCGAAAGCGGGCTATTGCGACAATTGCCCCCCTACGACGCGCTGCCGCTCGTCAATATCTACTTGCTTACCAACCCACTGCGGAAATTGTCCGATGCAGAGACCGTGTTCTTAGCCACCTGCCAAGCGGCAATCAAAGACAACACCCTGGAAGCGCGGACTTACAAATAGCAGCGCATATTAGTTGCCCGATCGGTCGCAAGCGTGTCATGCATCATCCGGTTAAATCGCTCGGGTCGATCCTCATGCGGCAGAACCAATAGATCTGCATCAGCAGGTAGCGAATTGCTTGCACTGAGTTGCACTCAAGGGATGGATGCATGAAATTGCGGACTCATCGCCAGAGGGGATTGCGACATGATGATCTATGGACTGAACACCTGCGCAGTTTGTCAAAAGGCCAGAAAAGCCTTGGAGGCTGCGGGCAAGGACGTCAATTTTCGCGATATCCGGGCAGATCCACTGAGCGAAGCTGAATTGGCTGAGTTGATTGCAGAGTTCGGAGATCGTTTGGTGGATCGCAATTCGAGCGATTACCGAGGGCTCAATCTTTGGATGAAAAATGCGGAGGCAGAGGCGCAGATCGCGGCCCAACCCAAGGTGATGACGCGTCCGGTAATCCGTGATCGGCATATGCTTTACCTGGGTTGGGATGAGACAGTTCAAAAAGCGTTGCTTCCTGAGTGATATCGCGAACGGTGATGCGTGGTCGAATACCACAATCCCAGTTGAACGACTGCAAGACACAAAAATGGCAGCAACCCGAAATCTGCTTTGCGATAAAGGCAGATGCTGTGAACGGCAGGTCCCGTCGCGCCGTCGCACCCCGCTCGGAGACTGAGTCATTGACGATCTCGTTTGTGCCACCTACGGGCATCCAGCAACGGATCACCGTCCGGCCTAGCCCAGCATGTGGCCAACTGTAACACCGCCGCTGGCTGCACCTAGTTCATTTCAAAGCAACAGGCGGGACATGCGTTGGCGCGGGCTGCAAAGCGTGAATATGGTCGCCAGCTTGGCTTTCCTTAGCTGGCGCGCGCTGCAGCGGAGCGAAATCATCGGGCGTAATGGTCTCACGTTCCAACAAAAGCGCAGCACCTGCATCCAGATCGGCACGGCGTTCAGTCAGGATGGCTTTGGCCCGTTCATATGCCTCATCAATCAGGCTGCGCACAGCCAGATCAACCTCGCGCGCCGTCGCTTCAGAATAGTCCTTGGTGCTGTTTTCAAACTGCGAATTACCCAGCCATTGAAGATGCTTTTGTTCCAACACAGCCTGCCCGAGTGCCTCACTCATGCCAAAGCGGGTGACGCATTCGCGCGCGATGTCGGTCACTTTGGCCAGATCGTCCGACGCCCCGGTCGAGATTTCGCCAAAGACGATATCTTCTGAGGCTCGACCCGCCAAAAGCACGACCATTCGATCTTTGAGATCTCCAAAGGTGATCAGAAAACGATCCTCTGTGGGGCGTTGCATCGTGTATCCAAGCGCCCCGATAGAGCGGGGAATGATCGACACTTTGTGAATCGGATCGGTGCTTGGCAGGGCGGTCGCTGTGAGGGCATGGCCCAACTCGTGATAGGCTACGCGCTTGCGCTCTATCGGGTTGAGGATCCGGGTCTTGCGTTCGGACCCCGCTACGATCCGCTCGACGGCGGCGGTCATGTCAGTTTCGGTGACGCGATCACCGCCGCGCCGGGTTGCGATGATTGCGGCCTCGTTGACGAGATTGGCCAGATCGGCCCCGGTGAACCCTGTGGTCAGCCCGGCGATGTCATGAAGATTGACCGCAGGATCAAGTTTGACCTTGCGCGTATGCACCTTGAGAATATCTACCCGGCCCTTGTGTTCGGGGCGATCGACAACCACTTGGCGATCAAACCGACCTGCGCGCAACAAGGCCGGGTCCAGAATTTCGGGCCGGTTGGTCGCCGCAAGCAGTACAATCCCGACGCTCGGGTCGAACCCATCCAATTCGGATAAAAGTTGGTTCAACGTTTGCTCTTTCTCATCTCCTCCCCCCATACCCGACATTGCCGAACGCGCACGCCCCAGCGCGTCGAGTTCGTCGATGAAGATGATACAGGGCGCAGCCTTGCGGGCTTGCTCGAAGAGGTCGCGTACGCGCGCCGCCCCGACACCCACAAACATCTCGACGAATTCCGACCCCGAGATCGAAAAGAACGCAACCCCTGCCTCGCCGGCGACTGCGCGCGCCAGCAAGGTTTTACCGGTCCCCGGCGGACCCACCAGCAGAACACCCTTTGGAATACGCGCCCCAAGTCGGCCGTACTTATCTTTATCCGCAAGAAACGACACGATTTCCTTCAACTCGGCCTTGGCCTCGTCCACGCCTGCGACGTCCTCGAACGTGACGCCAGTGTCGCGTTCCACATAGACCTTGGCCTTGGATTTGCCGATATTGATAAGCCCGCCCATGCCCTGACGATCCGCCATCTTCCGGAAAAAGATCGCCCAGAGGCCGAAAAAGAATAAGACCGGGATGATCCAAGACAAAAGTGTCGTCAGCCAAGTTTCGTCAGAGCCGCCTGTGAACTTTACGCCATCGGCTTCAAGTTGCGCGGCGAAGCTTGGCTCAACCCGTTGTGTGACGAAATATTGCTTGCCGTCCACGGTGGCTTTGAATGCGCCCTGAATTTTGCTTTCAGTCACGACAACTTCGGAAATCTTGTTGTCTTTCAGGTAGGTTAGAAACTCGCTGTAATCGAGTGTCGCAACGCTGCGACTTGCGAGCCAGGCCTGAATCGACATCACGCAAAAAAACGCAAAAACAATATAGCCAACGTTGAATTTATGCTTGGATTCCATCGGGGGGTCTTTCGATTATAGAGATCATGGACCCTGCAACCCTGCAGTGGCGTGCCGCGCAATACGTTGACGTGGATCATCTTTTTGTTGGAATATGTCCATAATCGCCAATTTGTTAGCGAATTTCAATGTATGGAAAGCACGCTGAGGGCGACCACGTGAATCTTGCCTGCGAAGGCATGGACATCGCAGGCCGTTCGAGCCGATGACCGATTTGCTCAAGGCCTATCAGGCGGGCGGTGGCCGAAGTGGGATTTGCAGCGCACGCGTGATCCATAACGGGTTCACGGCCGAACAGATGGCACCCGAGTTTTATTTCTATCCGGCCTCCGGGGAGGAAGGAAACACGGTGCAGGCCATCATTAGCGCATCAGTGGTCCTGTGGGTTACCCACGCACTTGTTCTGATGGTTGTTCGATAGGCGACAATCATTAACGTTGTAACCACCATCGCCAAACTGGCGCCGATCGCGCTGTTTATCGAGCTGGTAGCTGTCGCATTCAATATGCTGAAATTCAGTTTTGCCTTTTGGGGATGCAGACGCCAGATCTGGGCTGATCAGCCCCACCTGAGTGGTCCAGTTTGAAAGTTAGTGCATAATTGGCCTGAGTTCCATCGTGACGATGGTTTCCAGAGCCGGTGGGCGGTAGCCCAAGGCACTATGTGGTCGTTTGGTATTGTAGTGTTTCCTCCATCGTTCGATCAGGGCTTGTGCTTCACGAAGCGTGTAGAAGACTTCGCCGTTGAGCAACTTATCCCTCATTCGCGCGTTAAAGCTCTTGCAGTAGCCGTTCTCCCGGGGCGATCCGGGCTCGATATAGGCAGTCTTGGCACCGACCGCCGCAATCCAGTCTCACACAGCTAGAGCAATAAACTCGGGCCGTTGTCTGACCGGATGTAGGCCGGCACCCCGCGGAGGATGAACAGGTCCGTCAGCGCGTCGATGACCTCCTTAGAGTTCAGCTTCCGCTTCGTGGCTGCCCTCTCGCAAGCGCTCAAAGAGCGTTTATAGCGGTTCCACTAGATAGCCAGCTTGTATAGCGGCATTCGGAATGGCCCAAGCTATGTTCCACGAGTTCAGTTCTTGAACGCTCGCACCGCCCAATCGATCAAGACCCGCAGCCGGGGGGAAACGTATCGAACTTTGGGATAAAAAACAGTCACCGGGGACGAAGGTGGCGGCGTGTCTCCGAGCAGTTCGACAAGGCGCCCTGCCCTCAAGTCATCTGCGGCCGAGTAGCGTGGCTTCTGGATGATCCCCAGACCGAGACGGGCGCAATGGGCCAAGGTTTCTGTGCCGCTGACTGTCACGCTCGCGGGTAGCGAGACCTTTCGAACCTCTCCCTTCTGAAGAAATTCAAGCGGCAGGATCTTTCCCGTCGCCGATGTTCGAAAGCCGACCATCTGATGCTCCGCAAGGTCCGCGATAGAATGCGGCGTCCCATGTCGGTGCAGGTAAGCGGGCGAGGCGCAGGTCACCTCGTCAAGGTCGGTCAGCTTGCGCCCCACCAAATCACTGTCGATCGGATCGCCGACCCGCACGGCGCAGTCTATACCTTCGCGGACCAGATCGACCAGACGGTCGCCTTCTTGCAAGTGGATCTCGATATCTGGATGGTGCCGCAGGAAGTCCGGCAACCCCGGCAACAAGAAATGCCGTGCCAGCCCCCCATGCACTGCGATATGCAGTTTGCCCCTGACTTTTGCGCCATCAAAGGCACTTTCGGCATCTTCGATCTCAGACAGGATCGAGAGGCAGCGTCGGTAATAGGCCTCGCCATCCGGTGTTGGATGAACGACGCGCGTCGTGCGATGCAGCAGGCTTACGCCCAATCTGGATTCAAGAGCCTTCACGGCATCTGTAACCGTTGATCGGGGCAAACCAAGGTCCGCCGCAGCCCTCGTGAAACTGCGCGCGTCCACGATACGGGTGAAGACATTCATAGCGTCGAGACGGTCCACCAGATTATCCGAATAATTAGAACAGTGATGTCAATGCATGCCAGTTTATACGGACAATAGAAATCACTAATTTCCTATCGCAACGGGCGAGGTGTTCGTTGTGAAAGGAAAATCCATGAAAGACATCAAAACCAGAACAGCTCTCGTGACAGGCGCATCCCGCGGGATCGGGGCGGCGATAGCGGAACGACTCGCGGCTGACGGCTTCAACCTTGTCGTCAATTATGCCAGCAGTGAAGCTGCGGCACTTAAGGTCGTGGACAAGATCGGCTCCGCTGGCGGCAGGGCCATTGCTGTTCAGGCGAACCTGTCCGATGTGTCAGCCACGAAACGGCTGTTTGATGCGGCAGAAGCAGAGTTTGGAGGAGTCGACGTTCTGGTCAACAATGCGGGCATCATGAAGCTGGCCCCTTTGTCCCAAACCGACGACGCACTCTTTGACAGTCAGGTCGCGACCAACTTCAAGGGCACGTTCAATGCCCTGCGAGAAGCCGCAAACCGACTTCGCAACGGCGGGACAATCGTCAACCTCTCGACCAGCGTGGTTGGTTTGAAACTCGAAACCTACGGCATCTATGCTGCGACCAAGGCTGGCGTCGAAACGATGACAGCTATCTTGGCCAAAGAGCTCCGTGGACGGCAGATCACGGTCAACGCGGTGGCGCCCGGTCCGACCGCAACGCAGCTTTTCCTCAATGGGAAGCCGCAGGAAATCGTGGATCGCATGTCGAAAATGGCACCTTTGGAGCGGCTTGGCACACCTGAGGACATCGCCAATGTCATAGCATTTCTCACCGGTCCAGACGGCGCATGGGTCAATGGTCAGACCCTACGTGCAAACGGCGGCATCATCTGACAAGCAGGCTACGGCGCAGCGATCCGGCGGATTTCAGCAATAACGTGCTCGACCCCGCAATCGCTTGTTTGACGCGTATGGCTAGCCAAATGAACCAGATGAAGAGGAAACCCGTCTTTCTCGATCGGCGGCGCAAAGCCTATCAAAGAGGGGGGAGCGTTCAGATCAAACCCGTGTTTTGTCAGCATGGCCATATAGTCCGTCTGGGCGAGCATCGAGGGGATGAGTTGAAAGGATGGCACCACGGCCTCGATCCGTCGCTGCTGGCCCATATTAGCAAGCGGCACATTCAGTGACGTATGCATGTCTCCTCTGCCCCACATCGTGGTGTCGGGCCATGTGTGCGACTTGACCATGTCAAAACCCTGCGCCGCCGTGTGATCGCGGCGCATTGCGACGACGTAGCTTTCATCGAAAAAGGTGATTTTTTCGAGTTCCTCTATCTCGTTCGAATGAATCGAAATGGCGGTATTTGTATCCCCGTCGAGCAGATCACGTGCGGCGTCATCGTTGCCAATCCAAGGTTTAAAGATGAATGGAATTCAAGGCGCGCTCTTCTCAAGCGCGGCCAAGAGTGACCCGGTAAAAAGGAATGTTGGATCATCGGACGCAGTGATGCGCACAACTTGCGCCACCTCTGCCAATGGGAGTTCGACAGGATCCAAAAGCATATCCAGATCGGCGAGGCGATCTCAACCTGTTCAAGGCCGAAGCGGCGTTGGCACGCGCCGCGCAGAGTGTTGACACCGTCGAGGTGGTCGACAAGCAGGCCCGCTATTCCGACTGCGCGATCGACATGTTCACCGAGTTCGGCCCGGCGGTATGAATGTGCGACTGTGAGGCAAGCCCGCGGGTGCCCACCGCAAACTTCATGTTATCGTAAAAAAACCGCGCTCAGGCACCACAAAGGAAGGCGAATGCCTAGACATGGGCCTCAATGGCATCTCATGCGGGCAGGCCCGGACAACGGCATTCGGCTGTGGCACAGTGGGACAGGCTTGACCTTCACCATGGTGGTCACACCGTCAATCACCACGATCTGTTCGTCGGGATGCCACGCCACTGGCGCCTTTCCTGACCTCCTTCTCTGCAGTCGAAATGGCGAGCCTCACCCGAGGAAAAATCAGCGGCACTTAGGCAGCGGCGGGATCGTCAGGGCGCACAAAACCGCAATCGGGCACGCACGGCGTTTCATCTGGCGTCGCCTCGGCGGGAAAAACGTCAGCCGCACACTTCCCCGCGTGATCCCTGTTCCGAAACCGGGTCACCAAAGGGAATAGAAATCTAATGTTATCAAATACCTGGCTGACGCATCGACTCTGCCTTCACAAACTTTAAATAGACCTCGTCTGCCGCTTCCCTCGGGATCGGTGCTGTCACGCATCACAAAGGTATCGCCGATGACTCTCGTTCGCACGCTCATTGCCACCGCCACGCTCGCAATCATATCCGCAACCGCGCCCCAAGCTGCAACTCTGGCCGAGATCCAGAAAGCCGGGGTGTTTCGCGTCGGCACAGAAGGCACCTACCCGCCCTTCACCTATCACGACGCATCCGGCAAGCTCACCGGTTTTGATGTCGCAATCGCGCGCGCCATCGCGGCCAGGCTTGGCGTGAAAGTCGAATTCCTCGAGGGGCGCTGGGATGGCCTGATCGCGGGGATCGATGCCAATCGCTATGACGCGGTGATCAACGAGGTGGGCATCACGGATGCGCGCAAACAGAAATATGACTTCTCGCAACCCTATATCGCCTCTAAGGCGGCGCTGATTGTGCGCGCCGACGATACCGATATCAAGGGTTTCTCCGACCTGAATGGCAAGACCGCAGCCCAGTCTCTGTCAAGCAATTACGGAGCGATCGCCACGCGAAACGGTGCCACGCTTATCGGCACAGACGGGTTTGCACAGTCGATCGCGCTGGTTTTGCAGCATCGCGCGGATGCGACCGTGAATGACAGCCTCTCTTTCCTCGATTTCAAAAAACACAAGCCGGACGCCCCCGTGAAGCTGGCCGCAACGCTGCCAAATGCGGATTTCTCTGGTGTCATCATCGCCAAGAACCAACCCGAGCTTCTGGCCGCAATCAATGATGCGCTGGACGCGATGAAGGCTGACGGAACCTATCTGAAAATTTCGCAAGAGTATTTTGGCGAAGACGTCTCCAAGTAACAGATGCATCGGGGGGCGTGGCCCCCCTGCCCCGCGGAAAGGATCCGGCGTGTCCGATTGGTTGCCATTGATGTGGAGTTCGCTCGCACCGCTTTTGCGTGCGACGCTGACATTCACGATCCCGCTCACCCTCATCACCTTCACGCTGGGCCTTGCGTTGGGGCTACTCTGTGCGGTCATCCGGTTGTTCGGTCCACGCCATCTAGTCTGGATCGTGCGGTTCTATATCTGGGTCATCCGGGGCACACCGCTGCTGGTGCAGCTTTTCCTGATCTTTTACGGCTTGCCAAGCTTGGGCATCACCTTGGATGCCTTTGTTGCCGGGTTGATTGGTTTCACGCTGAATGTAGGGGCCTATACATCCGAAATCTTGCGCGCAGTGATCTCTTCCGTACCCAAGGGGCAATGGGAGGCGTCCTATTCGATCGGCATGAGTTGGCGTCAAACGATGAAACGCACGATTATGCCTCAGGCGGCCCGCGTCGCGGTTCCGCCACTGTCGAACAGCTTCATCTCGCTTGTCAAAGATACCTCGCTTGCCGCCGCCATTACCGTGCCCGAGCTGTTTCAGGCGGCGCAACGCATTGTCGCTACCACCTATGAGCCCCTGATCCTGTATGTCGAGGCGGCACTGATCTATCTCGCGCTGTGCTCAGTGCTGTCCGCGCTGCAGGGATGGCTTGAGCGGCGCCTTGGCCAGTATGGCGGCTTTCTGGAGGAGCGCAGATGATCGAGCTATCGGGTATCACCAAGACATTTGGCGCAAATACCGTCCTGTCCGACGTCTCGCTGAGGATGCAAGAAGGCTCGGTGACAGCGCTGATCGGGCCGTCGGGGGGCGGGAAAAGCACGCTTTTGCGCTGCATCAACCTGCTGGAAATGCCCTCAAGCGGAACACTTGAAATTGGGGAGGCGCAAGTGACCTTCTCTGAGGGGCACCGTCTGACGCGCACCCAGATTCAGCTGATCCGTCAGCAGACCGGCTTGGTCTTTCAGAATTTTCAGCTATTCCCGCATCGCACTGCCATCGAGAATGTGATGGAGGGGCTCGTGACCGTCCTGCACTGGCCAATCGACAAGGCCCGCTCTCGTGCGATGGCGCTGTTGGAAAAGGTGGGGATGGCACATAAAGCGGATGCTTGGCCGGCAACGCTGTCGGGCGGGCAGCAGCAAAGGATCGCCATCGCGCGCGCCCTCGCCCCGTCGCCGCGTGTTCTTTTATGTGACGAACCCACATCGGCGCTCGATCCCGAGCTGGCGTCGGAAGTTGTAGACGTGCTGGCCCAGCTCGCGCGTGAGGGCACAACGATGGTGATGGCGACGCATGATCTGCGGCTGGCTTCGCAGATCGCCGAAACAGTGATCGTTCTTGATGGCGGGCATGTGGTGGAAACGGGCCCGGCCCGCCAGCTGTTCGACGCCCCAACCCAAGAGCGCACGGCACGCTTCATTGCAACCCTGAAGTCCGCGGGGACTTCTGGATAGGTCTGGCGCGGAGCAACAAGCTTCAGGGCCATCGCTCCGTTTTGGACCCGTCTGCCTAAAAACAACCTGACAAAAGCTTAGAATGAGCGACTTGGCCGCGTTGGTTGCTGAGACGGCGACGCCACCTTGAGTGGCCCCCGCAAAACGCTTGCAGAATGGCAGGAGGACTACAATTGGCGCAGACCACATTCAGCCCCAGGCAACCTGACACCCAGGGAATTCTTGCAGAGAGCGACGATGGACAAAATGGCCGCCTGAGGCCACAGATTTAACCCCAAGGACTCCGCGCAAACCAGGAGGGGACTTGGGGCGCGGGTCAATCACCCCATGGGGGCGCTCGAGAATTCTTAACATTTCGTTCGAGAATCACGAGGAGTTTCAATCAGCCTCAACATCGCTGTTCTACAACCCAAACCTGCATTTTCAGACCTCCCGCGAAATCTCGAAGTGACCGTTGAGAGGTATCATCCGATGATCAGTCCGCAACCTGAAGGTGAGATTGGCACCGAGAACATGGTCAATTTATCCTTATTTCATAGGATAGTTTAGAATTTTACGCGGATCCAGAGAGGGTTCCGATACTCTTTCGGTCGGCCGTTGGGGGCGCTCAACTATCCTGTAATTATTTCACCACGCGCTCAGGTTGTGATGTGTTTGCCTAAATTCGAACAAGATTCAATCTTAACAAAGATTTGAAGAACGTGAGCGAGAGCGAAAAGACGAGCGTGAAGGTCAAGCATATTTTCGCAGCAGAAGTGGCAATGGAATCGATAGCGGGAGAGGAAGAATGATTTTGGTATATATGATCGCAGGGGCTGCCGTTGGCCTCCTTGTCACCATCATCTCAAAATTATTGCGCGGTAACTCAATGTTGTCGTCGCTATGTCTGCTGACGGTCGCCCGCGTGAAGCGACTGTTTGGCTGGGGTGGTGAGCCTGAAACACTGCTCATGAATGACAGTCAGAGTTCAGCGGCGACCTTTGCCCAGGATGCGTTTCCGGCAGATGTTCTCGATCAAGGACCGTTGCGCATTCTCGCGGTGGACGATGACCCGTTCATCCTTGGCCTTATCCCTATCATTGCGGGCAATGCCGGTTTTGCGGATATCACGGTCGCATCTTCCGCGGAGGCCGCGCTTGATCTTATCATCACGAGAAAAACTCCGTTCGACTGTCTCGTGCTGGATATTCGGATGCCGGGAATGGACGGTATTGATCTATGTGCTCATGTTCGTGAACGCTCTGCCTACAAGGATGTTCCGATCATCATGCTGACCGGCATGAGAGATATGGATCATCTAGAGCGAGCTTTCAAAGCAGGCGCTACCGACTTTGCGACCAAGCCGTTTGAGATTGCTGAGTTCGAAACTCGCCTGTCAGCTCTGTCGCAACTTTGCCAAGCTCGTCGAACCGATCAGCTGGACGTTGTGCCCGACACTCCGCAACTGCAAGACGATGCGATCAAACCCGAACTGTTCGATGATATAGCTCTTGGGTCAGTGACGAACCTGATCTCACACCTGTCCATTCGCAACTATCTGCAGCAGCTGTCGGTCTTCTCCGCCACTGATGCGCGCGTCAGAGCCGTCAAGCTCGATCAGTTTGATCTGATATCCCAACGCACGTCGGCGACGAAATGCTTTTCGTTCCTGTCAGATATGGCTGATACGATTGGCGAGGTCTTTGCGTCCGGCAAATTTGCAATGGCGTATTCTGGAAACGGGGTTTTTGTTTTGGTGTCGAACCAAGATGATAACTTGGCACCTGTTGACCTGGAAGGTGAGACTCAGGCCCTTTTGAACAGCCGCGCGTCGGAGTTGGGGGTTGAACTTGACGTCAAGTTCAGTGTTTCGGTCGGTGCGTCGGTGCAGCCGCAAGTTCGTGTATCCGATCGCGCCGATAAAGCGATCTTTTATGCCATCTGCAATGCGGAAGCACGGCTTGCATCAAAAGGGCAGTATCACGCAACTCATGCCTGAAGGGGGATTGGTCCAGCTCGCCTGGGTGCGGACAGAGGTGGACCAATCGATTTGGACAGGCTTACAGCGTTTGTAAGGTGCGTCAGGACTAAGTATCTTACTACGTTTTGTTGCTTCTGACCTGCCTGAGGCGGGTGTTCTGGTGTGTGCCGATCAAGCACAGAATCCGGGCGTTTGCGGCGCAGAAGACGGTCCCATCATTGAAAAAACGCTAAGCCTGAAAGCCATTGATGGTTTCTCAAGATCGACAGCATTCTGCTTCAGTAAGCGCCACATCGTTCAAAGAAAATATGGTCGAGAGACGGCATCTCGCTCGACCTCTCTCATCTACGTAAATATGCACTTCCAGGCTGAGGATGCTGGTGTGGCTGCGTCTATGGCCAGATGGGCCTTGCCCCCCCCTCTCGGCGACTGCTGCCATTCGCTTGCCAGACAGTGACTGACTACGCCCCTAGGCGCCATTCTTTCGGGCATGCAACTTGTCATCCGACAGGCGCTTGCACAGCAATCGGCCGAGAGGGCGTTATCGTCGAAAAACCAGTTGCCGGCGCTGTCCATGAGAAAGTTGATCGCACCTTCACACCATAAGATCGGCCCCCTAGATCGTATCGGCTTCACCCTCGAGCAATTCTTCTAGGGCAAGCTCAAAATAGAATGTAGTCCCACGAATGGAATTCTTCGAGTAATCGATGTTTCCATCGTGCGCCTGAATGATCTGCTTCGAGATGTTCATACCCAAACCGGTGCCGCCGATCTTCCGGGTATCGGAGGAGTCAACTTGGCTGAACTTGTCGAAAACCCGATCGCGATCATCTTCGGATAGCCCGGAACCTTCGTCGATCACCGAAACGCGGACAGAGTTTTCAATTGGTTCCACGCGGATACGCACGCTACTTCCCTCAGGAGAGAACTTGGCGGCGTTGGAAATCATATTGGTCAGAACCTGCTCTATTCGTGCTGGATCACCATTCACCACCATCGGTTGATCGGAGTCTTCGAAAATGAGCTGGACTCCAAGCCGCCCAGCGAAGGGCGCACTTGAAGTCACAGCCTGATCGATCACTTTCAAGACATTGAACTTTGTCATTGAAAAGTGCATTCGACCGGCCTCAATCTTCTGGAGATCCAGAATTTCATCGATAAGTTTGATCAGCCGGGTGCAATTTCGCTGGGCGATTGTCATAACTTGCTCGGCCCGTTCCGAGAGTGGGCCGAGGTGCCCGGCACAGGCGAGGTCGATCGACCCCTTAATAGATGTCAGTGGCGTACGAAGCTCGTGGCTCATCGTCGAGACAAACTCTGTTTTTGCTTTGTAGGCTTCCTGTGATTTGCGGTTCTCGACCCTGAGCGCTTCCATTTGCTCTAAGCTGCCGCGGTAGAACGAAAGATAAATCCGCGAACAATCGATCACGAAGTACAACACGAACAGACTGGTGAACATCTGCGCCCAAGCTTCAGAATCGACTGGGGCGCTGGTGATATAGATGTCCCAGAATGGGATAAAGATGAAGGCAATGCCGTACACCACCAGTCGCATGAAGAGGATGAGCAAGAGCTGATGATTGTTCATGGCGGCAAAGAGGGCGGCCGCCAATAGGAAGAACAATGACATGAAATGCGTGCCGGACCCTTGGTCGATAGCGAGGGCGACCGCATAAAAAACGATAACCGAAGCGCTGAGGGCGGTTCCTACATAAAGACCGTTAAGAAGCTTTCGGGTGACAGCCGCATCGCGACCGTCCCAAGCAAGGATTCGGTTGAAAATGAAAGAATCGTAGATCTCCGAGAGCGCAATCAGGACCGCTGTGGTAAGGGCGAGGATGAGGTTATAGTAATACCCTGCGAGCACTAGCGCGGCGGTAAAAATAATCCGCCGCTGCCAGGCGAGGTTCTTTCCCACAGCCGCATAGTCTTTCATCTGCCGCACCAGCAAGAACGTATTCTTGGTGACAAAGGCCCTGCGAAGGCGAGTGATCATGACGCGTCTCCATATCTTCTGTACTTCCGGGAGTCGGCAGCCAACCACTAAACCGATGCGCGCAAAGCACACCCTGTGCCAGTTTGCGCCCAAGATGTGGCAACAATATGGCGTATCCGCGCAACTAGGGCATTATCAAGAAACAATATTTTCTACCGAGGGTTGGGGCTGCACATGGAGCAATTTAGAGAATCGAGTCTGGCCAAGGCGAAGCGTGTGTTCCCGGAACTGACATCGCCTGGTAGAGTTAAGCATTACGCTCCACGCCCGTCCACTACAGAAAGGCAAGCCCCAAATCCACTCGAAAATCTAATCGGGGCTTCCGACCAGATTCGCACAACGACCCTTTCGATGCAGAACATGCATCACCACGGCAGTCTTCTCGTCAAGTACCTCAAGGCGCGCCGCGAAGTTTTTATCGTCGCCAAGGGCTGGCAACTGCCCGAGACCGACGGAATGGAATTCGACCAATACGACACGCCCGAAGCCCGCTGGATTGTCGTTCACCAGAACGGAAAAGTGCTCGCAGGTATCCGCATCGCCCCGACAACAGCGCGTTGCGGTCTGCACAGCTACATGATCCGCGACGCGCAATTGGGTTTGCTTCAAGGTTTGCCTCTCGACCCTCTGTTCTTCGAGGCGCCGGTGACCGACAAGATATGGGAAGCGACTCGACTATTCGTGGTTGATGGCGTCCCCGCTCAACAGCGGGTGGTGGTGCAACGCCAACTGATGCTTCACATGGCGGCCTCTGCCCGGAAGCTGGGCGCGGACCACGTCATCGGGATTGTGCCCGCAGTGTTTAAGCGCTGGCTGAAAAGGATCGGTATGGCCGCAGTGGCCGTTGGCCCAATATTCGAACTGGACGGGGACAGATCGCAAGCTGCACTGTTCAACGTTATTGATGCGCCAGAGCCTGATTCTATCGCATGACTTCACTTAGCCTAGTGGTCGAATATCATTGCCATTTTGCAACCTTAAGGTTAGAAACAAACCATGGAAGGTCGATAAATTCACTTCAGTAAAAAGCTTGGAGCTACGAAATGACTCAGGTCGAGCTCAATACGCCGCGTATCCTCCATGTAGATGATGACGACGATATTCGTGCGATTACGCAAATCGCGCTAGAGGTCGTAGGTAAATTGGAAGTTCACCAGTGTGCTAGTGGGCAAGAGGCACTCTTGGTTGCCGCTGAATTTACTCCCGACCTGTTTCTCCTTGATGTTATGATGCCAGGAATGACTGGCGAAGACACCTTGGCGGCACTGCGGCGCATACCCGGCTTGGAGAACACCCCTGTGATCTTTATGACGGCAAAGGCGCAAGCAGATGACGTGGAGCGCCTGATGAGTCTGGGCTCAGCAAAAGTGATTACCAAGCCATTTGACCCACTGACCCTGGCTTCAAAAATTGTTGAAATCTGGCAGCAGCAGCAGATTACTGCTGCCCCATGAAAACAGCAAAATAGTATCGACTTATGAGCGGCCCTGAAAAGGGGTAGATCACTCTGAATAGCCCCTAGATTTGTAGACGCCTTGCTTGGGAATATTGAAAGCAAGGCCGACGCGATGTCCGGCGCGAAATTCACAGACGAGTTGAAGCGCGAGCTGATCGGTCCCGCCAGACCTGCTTCAGTCTGCTTCAGTTATTGGCCCTTAGATCACGATGTGTCCTGTCGAGTTCGCACTGCGTTCACGGCAACGAAAAACGCGCAACCCATCGAGCTGCGCGTCATTTCATTAGACAACTTCAAGTAATTACCCAATCCGATAGTTCGGACTTTCGCGGGTGATTTGAACGTCATGCACGTGGCTTTCCTTCAGCCCTGCGCCGGTGATGCGCACAAAATTGCACCCGCCGCGCATGTCAGCGACCGTGGCCGAGCCGGTATAGCCCATTGCGGCGCGCAGGCCGCCCACGAGTTGGTGTATCACCGCGCCCGCCGGGCCTTTATAGGGCACCTGCCCTTCGATGCCCTCGGGCACCAGCTTGTCGGAGGCGGCGTCTTTCTGGAAATAGCGATCTGCCGAGCCGCGCGCCATGGCGCCAAGGCTGCCCATGCCACGATAGGATTTATACGAGCGGCCCTGATACAAGATCACCTCGCCGGGGGATTCATCGGTGCCCGCGATTGCCGAGCCGACCATTGCGCAGGACGCGCCCGCCGCAATTGCCTTGGCGAAATCGCCCGAGAACTTGATGCCGCCATCGGCGATGATCGGAATGTCGCCCGCCGCGCCCGCGGCATCCATGATCGCGGTCAGTTGCGGCACGCCCACGCCTGCGACGATCCGCGTGGTGCAGATCGAGCCCGGGCCGATCCCGACCTTGACCGCATCCGCGCCCGCTCCGATCAACGCCTTCGTGGCCTCGGCCGTGGCGACATTGCCCGCCACCACCTGCACGCCCTCGCGGAAGGATTTCACGCGCTCGACTGCACGCGCCACGCCCTCGGAATGGCCGTGAGCGGTGTCGATCACGATCAAATCGCAGCCCGCCTCGATCAGCGCACAGGAACGCTCATAGCCCGCATCACCCACGGTCGAGGCCGCAGCGACTCGCAAACGGCCCTTGTCATCTTTGCACGCCAACGGGTGCAGCACCGATTTCTCGGTATCCTTCAGCGTCAGAAGCCCGGTCAGCTTGCCCGCCCCATCGGTGACCAGCAGCTTCTCGATCCGGCGCTCTTTCATCAACTCGCGCGCCTGATCGCGATCCGCCGGTTCGGTCAGGATCGCCAGATTATCATGGCTCATCATCGCCGAAACCGGGGTCTTGTCGTCGCTCGCAAAGCGCATGTCGCGATTGGTCACGATGCCAACCACCCGCTTATCGCCATCCACCACAGGGAAACCGGTGATGTTGTAACGCTCCATCAGGGCCTTGGCATCGGCCAGCGTCTGATCGGGGCGCAAGGTGATCGGGTTGTAAACGATCCCGCTTTCAAAGCGCTTCACCCGGCTCACATCATTGGCTTGTTGCTCAATCGTGAGGTTGCGGTGGATCACGCCCATGCCGCCCGCCTGCGCCATCGCAATCGCCATGCGCGCCTCGGTGACGGTATCCATCGCTGAACTCAGCAACGGGATATTGAGATGGATCGAACGGGTCACATAGGTGGCGACGTCTGCGTCCGAGGGCAGCACGGAAGAAGCTGCGGGAACAAGAAGGACATCGTCAAAGGTGAGTGCCTCGCGAATCTGCATGGGGGGATCTCCGGGTCCAGATGCGTTTGGCAGTTTCCTGTTTCACGCAATCACCACAAAGGCAACCCCCCCGAGCAAGCAGCTTAGACGCGCTAGGCAATCGCGGCGTTGGTCTTGAGCGCAAGCTGCCCCTTCATCCAAAGCTGGATCACCTTGATCGCGATCGGGATAATAATGATCGTGTCCAGCACCAAAAGCAACGCGCCCGGCAGGGCCCAAGCGCCCCCAACGGCCAGCCAGCACCCTGCCGTCGCGGCAAGCGGAAAGGTGAGCGCGCCCCAAAGCGGCGTAAAGCCCGAGGCCAACAGCCAGCGCGAAGATACCACCAGCCCTGCCAGATAGACGGCGCACAGCAATGCCATCGCCTGCGCGATACCCTCGGCATGAAACCCTGCCCCTGCCGTGCCAAGCAGCGCCGCCGGGGCCAAATGGATCGCCAGCAAGGGCCGCAACGGGGCCGGCACGCTTTCGCGCGAAAACTGCTGTAGCGAGACCACCCAGATGCTGACCGCGGAAAGCAGCGAAATCCAGAACAGCACGACCGCCACAAAATCCAGTTTCAAAATTTGCGCAGCCACCGCGCCCACGATCCAGCCCGAAAAGATCAACTGCCACACCGGAGTGACACGGCGCTGCTCGGCTGGGCTGCGCAACAAATCCCAGATGACCACCAAGGTGAAGACCAGATGCAGCGCGATCACGCCCCAAAACACGGCAACCGCCACCGCCAAATAAGGCGACAACGCTGCGGCCACAAAATAAAGCGACAGCACGATTGCTGCGAGGCCCGCGCGCCCTGGCAAAACGCGCAAATCTTCGCGCAGCACGCCGGGTCGGCGCAGGAATTTCACAAAATAGCCGACAAAGGCAAACAGCGTGAGCAAGGTCACCGCCCCCAAGAACGCCTCGGCCAAAGCGGGCGGCAAGGCGAATTGATCCACGCCGCGCCGCCATGCGATCCCCAGCCCCATCAAGCCCAGAATGGGTGGGAATGCGGCCGGTGGCGTGCGTCGGAACAAGCCCTTGGGCGTTATCTTGGCGGGGGCGATTGTCATTCTTGGGCCTCTCTCGGCATGTCTGTCTCTTCCTGAAATCGGGCGTTGCGGAGCAAAATGACCGATTTCAACGCCAGGGCAAAGCGCTAGCGCGTTCTTTTGGCGAAATTTAGGCAAGCGACCCTGAATTTGGGACAACCCAATACGTCGCACCCAAGGCCTGCGGCTGTGCCCCGGTGCCAAGTTTGAAATGCATCCGGCCCGCCCCTTCCTCTGAGTTCATATCCCCCAGATCGAACCGGGTAACGCCTTGATCGCGCAACCAAAGAGCCGCCTGCCACAGGCCGACATTATGCGCCCCGACGCGTCGCCCCTGCGCTCCGCTCCAGCCGATATGATAGCTCGCGCCCGCGCCGTGGCGCAAAACAATCACCCCCGCAAGCCGCAGCCCGGCGTCGTCCTCAATGCGCCACGCGCGCAGGTCCGCGCGCGCCTGCGCCGCCCATGCCCGCGTGAACCCCGCAGGCAACGCCCGGTAGCCGCGCGCCGTTTGTTGGGCCTGATCGGCGCGCAAGATCCAGTCAATGTCGTGCTCAACATGCAGGCGCAACCCGGCACGCTCTGCCCCTGCCAATCGATTGCGCCATTTCCCCGCCAGCCCCGCGCGCAACTCCTGAGGCGTTCGATCAAGCGACCAGATCGCGTGATGGCGCGCCGAGATCAACGGGATCAGGCCAAACCCCGACATGTCTGCACCCGGCGTGGCAATCACGACCCCGACCCGGCGCGCCAAGGCACGCAAAGCGGCGCGCTGGATATCGGGCGCAACACCGGGCGCAAAGACCGGGCCGCGCGATATCAGCCACAGGCGCTTGCGCGCGATCAACTGCACCAGCCCGATACACACCCCGGCTGCGCGTATCTCGATCTGCGCGACCTGACGCCCCAGCGCGCGCACCACCGCCCCATAGGTCGCCGATTGCTGCAACCCACCCGCGCCCGGTCCCGCAAGCGCCTCAATCGCGCTTTGCCAATCGGGCCCCGCAAAGGGGTGCAAGGTAATCTTTCGCGTGCTCATGCCCCCGTTAAGACAGGATTCACCTAACGATGGCTTAATAGGCCCTGCCCCCAGCGCGAAAAGGAAAGCGATGCGCCACAAACCCCATATTCCGGCCCCTCGCCTGACCCTTTGGGCCACTGTTTTGATTGCGACCGCCTTGGGCACGTTCTGGTTGATCGCGCTGGCTGCGGCCCGATTCTTCGGGATTTTCTAAACTTGTCAGTTCGAAAGGTGACGTAGACGTCAAAAAGCGTGGCCTGCACGCCACAAACTGCGCGGCAGCATGATATTTGGACGTAGCGTCAGCTATCAAGCCGAATTGATCTACGCCATCTGGATGATAGGATTTTAGTTAGGGAACCAAGACATACGTTAGGGAAGAGGAACATCATGAAACGTGTTATGACGACGGCTGCGGTCGTGGCGCTGAGCGCCGGGATGGCACAGGCTGGCGGCGTGGAGCGGTCCACGCAATCGACCGGCATTCTGTTTGAAAAAGGTAATTACGCAGAATTCAACATCGGTGGGTTCAACCCCGATGTGTCGGGTAGCTTTTCGTTGAATGGGTCGTCGTCAGGCGATATGGCGCCGGGATATGGCACCTATAGCCTTGGCTATAAGCAGGCGCTGAGCGACAAAATCGACGTCGCAATCGTTCTTGATCAACCGATCGGTGCGAATGTTGGGTATCCGACCGGTACTGGCTATCCGCTGGCAGGATCAACTGCGACAATCAGTTCAAATGCTATCACCGGTCTTGTTCGCTACAAACTGCCGCAGAACTTTTCGGTTTATGGCGGCCTGCGCATCGAACAGGCCAAGGGCGAAGCATACTTGCCCGCGGTAAATGTTCCGGCCTTTGGCGGCGCTTATTCGCTCAAAACCTCGAACGAAACCGATGTCGGTTACGTCATCGGTGTTGCATGGGAAAAGCCAGAGATTGCCGCACGCGTGGCTTTGACTTACAACTCCAAGATCGACCACAAGTTCACGTCGACGGAATGGGGCACGGATCCCACTCTGCTTGGCGCAAGCACCAATCAGTTCACGACGACGGTGCCCGAGTCGATCAATCTCGAATTCCAGACCGGCATCGCCAAAGACACGCTACTGATGGGGTCGGTGCGTTGGGTGCATTGGACGCAGTTCAACATCACCCCCCCGGCTTACAACGAGGTCGCCGGTCTAGGCGCCCTAGTGGATTATAACAACAACTCAACCTCTTGGACCCTCGGCGTCGGCCGTCGCTTCAACGATCAGTGGTCGGGCGCGGTCATGTTTGGCTATGAGAAAACCCAGCCAGGCACCACCGGCAACCTCGGCCCGACAGATGGCTACAAGTCGGTCTCGCTGGCCGCGAGCTATCAGGCAACCGATAATATCAAGATCACCGGCGGCCTTCGCTATGTTGATATTGGGGATGCTAAAACCAACCCGATCGTTGCTGGCACAGGCGGCGACTTCTCCGGCAACTCCGGTTGGGGTGCGGGCGTGCGCGTTGGGATCAACTTCTGATCCTCGCCTGATCTGAGATAGACCTTGAAAAGCCCCGCCCTTAACGCGGGGCTTTTCTTTGTTGCAACTTCCGGGTGGCGCGCGCCGCGATTGCGCCCTATCGCTTGGCACATGAAACACCACCCCGCCCCCACCCCGATTTCGCTCTCCCCGCTCGTTTGGGCCTTGCTGGCCGCGCTTGCGCTGATCTGGGGCTCATCGTTCCTGTCCAACCGTGCAGCCCTCGCGGGGGCGGATGTGTTCACCGTGGTGTTCATTCGCGTCTCCATTGGTGCGGTTCTGCTTTGGTTGTGGGTGGCGTTTCGCGCCATCCCGGTGGGGCGCGATGCGCGCATGATCGTACATTTCGCGGTGATGGGTCTGCTCAATAACGCCATTCCCTTCACGCTGATCGTTTGGGGGCAGAAACATATCGATAGCGGCCTGGCGTCGATCCTGAACGCCTCGACCGCGATATTCGGGGCGCTGATCGCGGCCTTGGTGTTTCGCGATGAACGTCTGAGCGCGCGCAAGGCGCTTGGCATTGCGATCGGTTTCGCCGGGGTCATCGTGGCGATTGGGCCCGGCGCACTTGGCGGGTTTGATCTGACCTCGGCGGGCCAGATCGCCATTCTGGGCGCGGCCACCAGCTATGGCTTTGCGGGCGCTTATGCGCGCTTTGCGACCCGCAAGATGCGCCCCGAGGTCGCCGCGGCAGGCATGCTGACAGGCGGGGCGCTTTGGACCTTGCCGCTGATGTTGGTGTTTGAGGGCGTGCCGCAGCTGGATTTTGCGCCCTCGGTCTGGGCGGCGATGATCTGGCTGGCGGTGGGCTGCTCGGCGTTGGCCTATCTGCTCTATTACCGCATTCTGGCGCTGGCTGGCGCGGCTAATCTGGCGCTGGTGACGCTGCTGATCCCGCCGGTGGCGATCGTCGCGGGCTGGGCAGTCTACGGCGAGCGACTGGGCTGGGCGGAGATGCTGGGCTTCATCCTGCTTGCAATCGGCCTTGCCATCCTCAACGCCAAACCCGCGCAACGCCCGCCTGCCCCCAAAACTCCGTGACGCGCCCGCCTGCGCACGCTAAGGAAGGGCAAAGACACGGACGGGTATGAGGGGCCGGGCATGATCTATTCCAATCGCCACGAGTGGCTGGCGGCCAAAGACAAACGCGTGCTGTTATTTGGCATGTCGGGCTTGGGCAAGACTTGGGCTGCAGATTTGCTGCGCGATGCGGGCTGGTTTCACTACTCGGTCGATTACCGGATCGGCACGCGCTATATGGGCGAGCGGATCGCGGATAATTTCAAACGCGAAGCGATGAAAAACCCGTTTCTAGCAGAGCTTTTGCGCACGGATTCGGTCTATATCGCCTCCAACATCACCTTTGATAATCTTGCGCCGCTCTCGACCTATCTGGGCAAACCGGGCGATCCGACCAAGGGTGGCCTGCCCTTCGAGGACTACATGTATCGCCAAAGCGAGCATCGCGAGGCCGAGAAATTCGCCCTGCTCGACACCGCGCATTTCATCCATCGCGCGCAAGATATTTACGGGATCGAAAATTTCGTCTGCGACAGTGGCGGCTCGATCTGCGAGGTGGTCGAGCCCGACGACCCGAACGATCCGATCTTGCATGCGTTGTCGCAAAACCTGCTGCTGGTCTGGATCGAAGGGTCAGACGCGCATACCGCCGAACTGGTGGAGCGGTTCGATCGCGCCCCCAAACCGATGTATTATCAGCCCGCGTTTCTGGCCAGCAAATGGGCCGAATATCGCGCGCTCAAGGGCGTGGCCGAGGACAAGGTCGACCCCGATGACTTCGTGCGCTGGACCTATGCGCAGGCCCTCGCGCATCGCCAGCCGCGCTATGCGGCGATGGCACGAAATTGGGGCGTGAAAATTCGTGCGCAAGATCTATATCGTGTGCGCGACGCCAAAGGGTTTGCCGCCCTGATCGCGGATGCGCTGCCAGAGTGATCCGAAACGGGCCGCAATCCGTAGCAACTTAAAACGATAAGAGACTGAAAAAATGCCTATCACGCTCCCAGAAAATCTCCCCGCCTTTGACGTTTTGTCGCGGGAAGGCGTGATGGTGATGTCGCCCACGCGCGCACAGTCCCAGGAAATTCGACCGATCCGGATTGGCTTGCTCAATCTGATGCCGAAGAAAATCCAGACCGAGAACCAGTTCGCCCGGCTGATCGGCGCGACGCCGTTGCAGATCGACTTTCAGTTGATCAAGATGTCCGATCACGTCACGCGCAACACCGCCGCCGAGCATATGGAGGAATTCTACCGCTCCTTCGGCGAGGTCGCGGCGACGGGCGAGAAATTCGACGGGCTGATCATCACCGGCGCGCCCATTGAACAAATCCCCTTTGAGGAGGTCGATTACTGGAGCGAATTGCAACAGGTCTTCGAATGGACGCAAAGCCATGTGTTTTCCACCTTCGGCGTGTGCTGGGGCGGCATGGCGATGGCGCATCATTTCCAAGGCGTCGCGAAACATCCGCTTGATCACAAGGCCTTTGGCTGTTTTCGCCATCGCAACTGCGCGCCCGCCTCGCCTTACTTGCGCGGCTTTTCGGACGATCTGCTGATCCCGGTTAGCCGCTGGACCGAGATGAAGCGCTCCGAGTTGGAAGCGGCGGGCATGCTTACGCTGCTGCATTCCGACGACACTGGCCCCTGCCTCGTCGAAGACCGCGCCCATCGCGCGCTCTATGTCTTCAACCATCTGGAATATGACAGCACCACGCTGAAGGAAGAATATGACCGCGATGTTGAATCCGGGAAACCAATCAACGTGCCGGCGAATTACTACCCCCAGAACGACCCGAGCCAGACGCCCACGAACCGCTGGAAAAGCCACGCCCACCTGCTTTACGGCAACTGGATAAACGAGATCTATCAGGGGACTCCGTATGACATGGCTGAGATTGGTCTCTAGTGCGATCCTTGTGACGCTCGTGCTGAGCGGGGCCACTTGGGGCCTGGATATTTGGCGCGCGCGCACCGCCGAGGCGCGCTATCCGCCTGATGGCGAATTCGTCACTGTGGGCGGGCGGCGCGTGCATATGGTGATACTGGGCGATCAAGGCCCGGATCTGGTGCTGATCCATGGAGCGTCGGGCTCGGCGCGGGATTTGACCTTTGCCTTGGCGCCTGAACTGGCCAAGCGCTACCGGGTTTTCGTGCCAGATCGTCCCGGATTTGGCTGGTCCGATCCGCTTCCTGCCGATCACGACACGATCTTTGATCAGGCGGAGCTGCTGCAACAGGCCAGTTACGCGGCCGGGGCGCGCAAACCGATCGTGCTGGGGCATTCCTATGGCGGGGCGGTGGCGATTGCCTGGGCGGTCACCCTGCCCGATACACTGTCCGGCCTTGTGCCGGTCTCGTCCCCCTCGCAAATGTGGTCCACGCCGCTGCCGATGCTCTATCAAATCACGGCCCCGCCCTTGGGTCAGGCGCTTGCCGTGCCGCTGATTTCTGCCTGGACGCCCCCTGCGGTGCTGACCTCGGAGGTCGAGGCGGTCTTTGCGCCCCAAGAGATGCCACAAGGCTATGCGCGCTGGTTTGGCCCCGGCATGACCCTGCGCGAGGGCACGATGCGCGTGAACGCACGCCAGCGCGCCGAGTTAAAGGCCCAAATCAAACGGATGATCCCCGATTACGCCGATCTGAAATTGCCCGTCGTGTCGGTGCATGGCGATGCCGACACGATTGTGGGCGAGAAAATCCACGCCATCCCCTTTACCCGTGAGGTGCCTGGTGCCGAGTTGATCTCGCTGCCCGGTATCGGCCATATGACGCCCCAAGTCGCAACCGATCAGGTGATTGCCGCGGTCGACCGGGTCGAGGCGCGCGCCACACGACGCTAGCGCGCCAGACAGAGTGCCTCCGGCGGGAGTATTTGGCGCTAGATGAAAGCAAAGACCGCGCCCATTTCTTGCGTTCGACAGACGCGAAGCGCGGCCTATGGCCCTGCGCGCACCTCCTGTGTCTTGCACCGGTCCCAGCCGCGCCCCATACTGCGCCAAACGAGGAGGCTGACATGGCCAAGGACAAGCCCAAAGATCCGCTCGACATCCCCTTTGTCGGCGAGATTACAGACTATCTGCGCAACGAGGCCCCAGAGGCTGTACGCAAAGCGATCGAACAGGCCGGCAAAGATGATATTCTTGCAAAGTCATATCCTTACAAGGAAGAGTTAAAGCGAAAAGACTATGATCGCCAGATGGAGGCCTTGCAGGTCGAACTGGTCAAAATGCTTTGGGATATGAAAGAGACCGGCAAGCGATTGGCGGTGGTGTTTGAGGGGCGCGACGCGGCGGGAAAAGGCGGCACGATCGGACGTTTGCGCCAGAACCTCAATCCGCGCTCGGCCTATGTGGTGGCGCTGCCCAAGCCCACCGAGACCGAAGCGACGCAATGGTATTTTCAGCGCTATGTCGACTGGCTGCCCGCCGCCGGAGAAATCGCGATGTTTGACCGCTCGTGGTACAATCGCGGTGTGGTGGAGCATGTTTTTGGCTTTTGCACCCCGCAACAACGCATGCACTTCTTCGCGCAACTCCCTGATTTTGAAAAGATGTTGGTTGATGACGGGATCATTCTCGTTAAGCTGTGGCTGAATGTGGATCGCGCCGAACAGTTGCGCCGATTTCTGGCGCGCGAGGGTGATTTGCTCAAACAGTGGAAGCTGAGCTGGATCGACGTTGAGGGGCTGAAGCGCTGGGACGCCTATAGTGAGGCCATTCAGGACACGTTGGAGCGTTCCGATACCAAGCACGCGCCGTGGACGGTGATCCGCTCGGACGACAAAAAACGCGCCCGTATCGCGGCAATCCAGACCATTCTGGACGCGGTAGATTACGCGAAGAAAGACCCGCAAGCGATTGGTAAGGTTGATACATCTATCTGCGGCGGCATCGATATACTGAATGTCTAAGCAAGGGTATCACCACGGCAATTTGCGTCAGGCGCTGGTGGCATCGGCGCTGGCGCTGATCGAGGAAAAAGGCCCGACCGGCTTTACCCTGTCTGAGGCGGCCAAACGCGCAGGCGTCACCCCCGCAGCCGTCTATCGCCACTTCGAGGGGCGCGAAGACCTGATCGTGGAATGCGCGCGCCAAGGCTATCTGATTTTCGGCGATGTACTGGAAAATGCGTGGAACGATGGCAAACCCACGGCGCTGGCGGCGTTTTCAGCCACCGGGCGGGCTTATCTTGCTTTTGCGCGCCAATATCCCGGTCACTACATGGCGATGTTTGAAAGCGGCATCTCCCCCAATCGCTCGACGGAGTTGTCAAAGGTCGCTGAGCGCGCGGATCGCGTGATGGAGCGCGCCACCGAGGCCTTGATGGCGCATTTGCCCCGCGATCGCCGCCCTCCTGTGGCGATGGTTTCGGCCCATATCTGGGCGATGAGCCATGGCGTGGTGGAGCTATATGCCCGCGAGGGCAACCGCGCGCCCTATGCCCCCGAGGACCTGCTGGAAAGTGGGATCGGAGTGTATCTGCGCGGACTGGGCCTGATCCGTCCCGATTATTGATATGCAAAAGGGGCGCAGGCCATAGCCCACGCCCCCAATTTTGCGCGTTGCGACAGATCGCTTAGAACTGGAACGAGGTCGACAGCGACACGGTGGTCAGGCTCAGATCCTGATTGGTGCCGTCAAAGTTGTTCCCTTTGCGATAATCAATCGCACCACCCACGGTCATGTTCGGACGTACTTGGTAGCGCACGCCCAGCGTGGCCATCGGAACCGTATCGCTGGCCGAAATACCGCCTGCGAGATCACCCTTGATATGCGAAGCACCAAGGCCACCGTAGAACAGGAAGTTGTCCTGTTTCACGCCGCCGATCAGTTTGAGATCGGTGAAGTTGTCGATCTTGCTGTTGTTCGCGGTGTCTTTGAGATCGGCACCGGAATATGCCAGCTCGGCGCCAGCAACATATTTGCCAAAGTCATACAAATAGCCGCCATGAAGACCGCCGGTGACACCGGTCGCTTTCACGCCGTCATCCGCATTGCCATATCCCAATTGCGCACCAGCATAGAAGCCGGTCCAATCTGCGGTCGGCATCACCGGTGCGGGGGCCGCCATCACAACGGGTGCGGCTGCGGGGGCGGTGTAGCCGCCGGCGAATGCCGCGCCACCGATAACTGCAAGGACGCTCGAGCTCATAAGAATGCGTTTCATTTTTCTCTCCTTTGAAGGGATGTATCCCCAACACTTGGCTTTCGGATAGATCCGTCTCGTTGATCTACTCGGATAGATCCGTTTCGCTGATCTACGCCTGTTTAAGTGTTCTACAATAGCTTTGGTTCCACGCCTCAGCGGGAACTTGCCAAGACGTGATCGGCCGCCGATTTCTGCGCCTGCACAATGATCTGACAAGGCTGGACAAAAGTGCCTTCTCCGCAGATTATTGAACATACGTTCATTTCGAGGAGGCTCACATGGAGTTGACAGACTTACGCGTTGTAGTGACCGGGGGCGCATCCGGTTTGGGCGCGGCAACGGCGCAATTCTTGGCGCAATCAGGTGCGCAGGTGGTAATTTTTGACCGTGATCTGGATGGGGCAAAGATTCATAGCGCGCAGATCGGGGCGCAGGCTGTCGCGGTGGATGTCACCTCCGAGCAAAGCGTGGCCGATGGAGTCGCCGCAGCCGTGCAGGCGATGGGCGGGATCGACGCGCTGGTGAATTGCGCAGGCATTGCGACGGGCGAACGCGTGGTCGGTCGTGAAGGCCCTCATCAGCTTGCCAGCTTTGAGCGCACGATCGACATCAACCTGATTGGCACCTTCAACGTGCTTCGTCTGGTCGCCGCCGAGATGGCAAAAAACGCAGGACCTGAGCGCGGCGTCATCGTCAATACCGCCTCGATCGCGGCCTTTGACGGCCAGAAAGGCCAAGCCGCCTATGCCGCCTCAAAGGCGGGCATTGCCGGCATGACCCTGCCGCTCGCACGCGATTTGGCCAGTCAGGCGGTGCGCGTCTGCGCCATCGCACCGGGGATATTTTCCACTCCGATGCTCAAAGGGCTGCCCTCAGAGGTCCAAGAAAGCCTCGCCGCAGAAGTCACATTTCCAAAGCGCCTCGGCGATCCCGTAGAATATGCACGGCTTGTCGGTTTCATCATTGAAAACGGCTACTTGAACGGCGAAGTGATCCGTTTGGACGGCGCCTTGCGGATGCGCTGAGCCAGGCATTTCCGCGCGCGTCCCGCTTAGTTTTCGAATTGTACGAAAAACGGGTTGCAAGGGCGCGCGCGGACCGCTAAATCCGCCCCACAGGAAGACCCCTGACGCGGAGAGGTGGCAGAGTGGTCGAATGCGGCGGTCTCGAAAACCGTTGTCGGTGAGAGCCGACCCAGGGTTCGAATCCCTGTCTCTCCGCCACATAAACCCCCTTATTATATATGATTTCAATGGGTTAGGTGTCGTTTCGGCGTTGTCGCAGGTAACACAAGAGGTTACACAGCGATGATTGTCCTGTTTGAATCGGGGTCCTTTAGGCTCATGTGCAAGCACCTACAGTTAAAGGGAAAGACCTATTATTATCGGCGTAGAGTGCCGAGCGATGTCCGTAAGCTGCACAAAGCTCCGAATACCCGCAAAACTCCCGCACAATTGTTCTTCAGCTTGAAAACTTCAGACAAGGCCGAAGCTTGTCGCCGGGCAGATTCACACACTCGTAGGCTTGATGCTCTTTGGAAGGCATACAGGGAGCGCCATGAGACCGAAGGCAATGCTCAGCTTGCACTGGCAACCCTAGAAGCAGCTAGTCTCAAACCTGGTCATGCAAAGCTCCAGCCAGATGATCCCACCATCGACAACTTTCTTAGCTACTACCTCCCTTCCCATGAGCCCTACGAGCCCCGTCCAACTTTGACAGCCCAGGAGCAGCTTACTGTAGATATTCTGTATGGTGAGAAGATCCCGCGTACGCTTTCCGACGCCAAGGAACTGCACTTTGAGTTAGGGAAAGGGCCGAAGAATCGCGTGGGTGAGCAGCAATTTGATCGTGCTTGGAATTTGCTCTTGGAGATCACGGGCGACATCACACTCGACAATCTCAACCGAGAGCATGCCAGGGAATTCGTTCGTCGTCTGGTCGACAATGGCGTTGGGCCTGAGACGGTGAAGCGGTACCTGTCGCAAGTCCGGCCAGTCATCAGGACGGGCATTCAAGAATTTGAACTCTCGATGACAAACCCCTTCGATGGGTTAACAATTCCCAACAGGGATGAGGGGCCAAGAAAGCCTCGAGACACCTACAGCATGGCTGAGTTGGACGTTATCCAAGAGAAGTGTCGGCAAACGGATGACCAAAGGCGCTGGGCTATCGCGATGCTTTCGGACACAGGCGCAAGGCTTGCTGAGGTTATAGGTCTGAAGAAGGGCGATGTCTTCCTAGATGCGGCATTACCATATATCTACATCCGCCCCAATGAACTCCGTGGTCTGAAAACCAAAGGCTCTGAGCGGAAAGTTCCTCTTGTCGGAGAGGCCCTTTGGGCAGCCAAACGAGCTATGGAAACCAAGGGGGATTTCCTTTTTCCCTGCTTCCAGCCCAAGGACACCAGTAAACCCTTCAATTCTGGCACAGCTTCCTCAGCACTCAACAAATGGCTGAAGGACAACAACCTTGCGAAACCAGGGCAAGGGCTTCACAGCTTCCGTCATACGCTGAGAGATCGGCTTCGGGACGTTGAAACGCCCTCGGATCTTTCCAATCGTATCGGAGGATGGACGAATGACGGCGTTGGCGAGAGCTACGGCCAGGGCCACAGCCTTGAGACAATGCAACGCTACATGCTGAAGATAGTCAGGCCAAAAGATCAGCTTGCTGAGAGCGGCTCCTAGCGTTGCTTAAGTCATCAGGGTTTCTCTGATGCCACCAATCGCAATCAAGACATTAAGAACGACCCGCATTTAAGCGGTCGATAAGAGCAGCGTTCGTTTCGTCTCTCATGGAAGGGCTTAAGCCGATCTATGCGTATACAGATGGGCAGAGCCAGCTTGTTGCAGCAAACGTCCTGACTAGAAGGAAGCATCCCGCTGCCTTCACACGCTGAGCCCTAGTTACATGATGTTAGGACCAGACGCTTCACCCCTTCCGGTGAGGTGTTTTTAGGCGTGTTGGAAATCCAAAATTTATAGGAAAGACAATAATGTCGACAGATAACCTATCGAAACTAAAGACCTATACCGCTGAGGAATTGCTGGCCACGAGATTCCGACCGAGGGAGCCCGTGATTGAGCCGTGGCTGCGTACCGAAGAAACAGCCGTTATCTGGGCACCCTCAGGGGTAGGCAAAACGCTACTGTGCTTAAGCTTAGCCTTGGCCGTTGCTGGGGGTGGAACTGTGGCCGACTGGACAGCCCCCAAAGCTCGCAAAGTTCTCTACATTGACGGAGAGATGAACCAACAAGACATCCGAGATCGGATCGAAATGCTCGTGAGTAGCGGGGCCGTGGAACTTCCCGACCCTAAGATTGCCCTCCGCAATCTCGAGATCATCGCAAGGCAGGCTCAAGAGGTCGGGACAGAGTTCTTCGACATCACTGAAGAGGAAACACAGAATGGCATTCTGAAGAGGGCAAGGGCTGGAGACGTGGAACTGATCATACTAGACAATTTCACGACACTGTCAGACTCGCTAGAGGACGAGAATGCGTCGTCGGAGTTCAAGCGGGTCCAAGACTTCTTCCTTCAGATGAAGCGGGCTGGAATTGCCACGATATTGGTTCATCACGCTAATAAGGGAGGCAAGGGCATGAGAGGATCAACGGCCCTTGAAACCACTTTCGAAGTCATCCTGGGACTTCAGCGCCCTAAGGTGGTGGCACCAGGAGAAGCCTGCTTTCATACCAATTTCACCAAGTTTCGGGGCAAGGGAGATCATCGCTTAGAATCACGCAAGTGGACGCTTGGAGATAAAGGCTGGGAAGTCTCTGATAGTGAGCCGGATAATCCCGAAGAAGATCCTGTGTATATCGCCTTGAAGACACTTGATTTCGTCAATCAAAACGAAATCGCTGAAAAGCTAGGGATAAATAAAGGAACTGTTTCAAGGCGGCTTAGCAAGCTCAAAGAGCAAGGGGTTCTCAAGGACAGGGAAGTAGATGAGGCCTTCCAGAGCGCTAAGAAGCTTCGTGATGAGAAGCTATATGCCGATGTTGACGAAGAGTTTTGAACAAGCTCCAAGCATGTCATCAGAATGACGGAACAAGTGACTTGGAGGGCTTAATGGCCCTTCAAATAAACAAATAGGGGTATTCGGAAGAGACTTCGTCTTCCTCATAGGATCATAGGGACGCAACAGCATTGTTGCAGCGTTGATTTCCTTAAGCGCAACGCAACATGCAACGTTCCAGGGCCTGAAGCTTTAAGACAGCTTGGCTGGCGGTCCTTCTCTGAAATCCTTGCAAACGGCAGCAATGCGCAGATAGCGGGCTTTGCAAATTCGTGGTCGTGGCAAGTGCTATGAGGTGCGAACGGCCCAAACCGGCTATTAGCTTAGACTACCGACTGCTGCATTGCGGCCAGTCGCTGCCGACATTCGCCGTACTTACGACAGCCTATGTCAACCCTTTAGGCACGCGACAATAAAATCTGCCATTGTGTCCCATAGAGCCTCTAGATGCTTAGCTGATGGAGCAAAATTAGGGGAATGGACATATCGATTCAGAGTGTCTGCTGACACCAACTGATCTAATTGGGAGAATTTCTTGGTCGCTAAATGCTGCTTCTTGTCGATTTTCCGTTGGTCAAAAAGCTCGCTCCCTATTTTTTCAACTCGCTTCGCCAGTTTATCGTTTTGATGAATAGCAACTCCATGTGTTTCAGCATAGTGCTCGATAGCGAGCTCAAGCAATACGCGCAAAAGCACCGAAACTGCGTTGGGATGCTTTTCGGTGTTGAGATGAAACTGGAGTTCCTCCCAGATAGCGTGATGCCGTTGCTGCTTTCCCATCCAAAGAATTCCGAAGTCCTTCTGTGGTATGAGCGTCGTTCGCTTCGACGGGGCAGGCTTCGGTTTAGGTTGGGGCTTGGGTTTTGGAGATGGTGGCCGAGGTTCGTCGGGCTCATGTTTTTTGTCCATCAAGTCCGTGTCATTGGGTAGGACGCCTTCTGCTTCGAGCCTTTCGACATACGCAAGTTTACCTGCGTTGTCCCAGATGTCGCCAAGAACCATGCGCCCATTGGAAAAGTCGTCTGCCAGCCTTTCGAATGCTCTAAGAACGACTTCTGGCTTATGCGTATAGCTGAAAGTCTTCTTCTTTACGCTAAATCCAATCCGGTTTCGGATGATTTCCGCCGAAAGAAATCTGTTTAGGTTCGAGCGCGGTATCTTCTTTTCTGGGAGTAAGCCCGCCTCGCGTAGTCTGTTTTCAATTTCGTCAGCTATGTTGAACCCCACGGCCTTTCCCGACCTAGCCACGAAGTTGTCTTTCATGCGGTCGTCCCAGTTCGACTGCCCGACGCCGTTCAAGGTGCCTGTATGTCTACGATAGAGGATATTGTCGATGTGATCGCGGTCCTCTTCGACTTGGCAGAGAACCTTCTCTGGAAATGGACCAGTCCACCCGTCACGTAACTTGGTGAAGTACTGTTGAAGCTCCAACGTCGGAGCACGAGCCGATTTTTCAAGCACCTTCAAACAGGTTACCCGCCGGTTTCCGTCGAATACCACGAATTTTCCGTTCTCTGGCGCCACAAGCGGTGGTTCAAAAATCTTGCTCTCAGCGACGATGTCCTTGGCAAGATTTTTCATATGCGTCTCACGAGTGTTGAACAGCCATGAAATAGCCGCTGTCTCGTTTTCCAACTCGCCGTGACGATCATTGGCTCGATTTACTAGCAGATCACTTATGCTAATTTCTTTTAAAATCATGCTGTTCTCTTTTCCGCCGAGCGTGATCCTAGATACGGATGTAGTCAACCCTTGATTACGGCGTGGCTACGGTACGCTTTGCGAAACTTTTTATTTGTGCGCTAACCGCAGTGCTTTTGCGCTGGGCAGCCTGAGCCAAGTGGCTCTTCTAGAAAGCTGAGGCTCAGTCAAATCATCATAATAATAACAGCAATAAATCCCCCTTTTTTGAAGTCGCTTCTTCTTCCCCCCCACCCCCTTCAGATCTCATCCGAAAATCTTAAGCCTCTTGCTCGGAACCCTTCCATCTCTCCGCCACTAGGGCTTGCCCATATGTCAGGGACAGAATGTGGAGCTTTTGCCTGCCAGTGGAGTTGGTTTTGGCTTTTGGCAGACAGCCCGCCTCAACTCCTAAGATTCTATTGGCAGACATAGGAGGCGTCGACATGCTGATCGGATACGCACGGACATCGACCCTGGAGCAAATGGCAGGACTCGAAGCCCAGACGAAGGCTTTGAATCAAGTCGGCTGCGAAAGGTTATTTGAAGAACAGGTGAGCTCTGTGGCTGTCAGGGAAGAATTGAACAGGGCTCTGAGCTTCGCCCGCGAAGGGGATACCATAGTCGTCACCAAGCTTGACCGTCTTGCCCGTTCGGTGAGGCACCTAGGAGAGATCGTAGAAGACCTCGAAGCAAGGGGGATAGGCTTGAGGATAATCGACCTGGGCTTGGATACTTCGACGGCGACCGGAAAGCTCATGCTTAACGTCCTCGGCTCTGTCGCACAGTTCGAACGAGAAATGATGCTGGAACGTCAGCGGGACGGTATTGCTAAGGCAAAGGCCGAAGGCAAATACACGGGCCGGAAGCCTGTCGCGATGATGAAACGCCAGGACGCTCAGCGCCTAGCTTCGGAAGGCATGAGCAAACGAGCCATCGCTGAGGCTCTAGGTGTCTCAGAGCGGTCTGTTTATCGGGCACTCAAGCCAGCCTGAGCTTAAAACCTCCAGCCCAAGAACTGAAAAGCTCGTTAACCGAGTATGTTTGTAGAACAACACACACCAAGATCGCATTGATGAAAATTACTAAGTCAAATCCCTTTTGCGTGATTTCTCACATTTCCTCCGCTAGGTGCTCGCGGAAGCGTGATGGTTAGTGTTTTTACTAGAGTAGGCGATAAATCATGTGACATAACAATCACATAGAAGGCAGCCACATAATCGCGTGACGTGCCGAGAGGATTGAAAGTTTATCAAGCGATAAAGTTTATGCGAGCATCATTACGGGAAGGGAGATAATGATGCGTTCTAAACTTATTGCTCTTGGGCTTATTGCAGGCACAGCCATTTCAGGGTGTGCGAAAAAGTCTGAGGATATTGCACCTCAGTATATTTCACCTATGCAATATCAATCCTACTCGTGCAGTCAGATTGCTGCCGAGGCACAACGGGTCACGAACCAAGCCGCGAATGTGAGCGGCGTTCAAGATAAAAAGGCAAGCAATGACGCTGTTGCGACGGGCGTTGCGCTCGTTCTCTTCTGGCCAGCAGCGTTCTTCATCCACGGTAACGGCGAGAATGCGGGTGAGCTTGGTCGCTTGAAGGGTGAACTTGACGCGCTTGAGCAGGCTAGCATCCAGAAGAAATGCGGTATCGAATTTAGAAGAACCGCAACACCTGCCACCACGACGCAAGCAACGAAGTAAGTAGACAAGGCCCGTGGCGTGGGAAGATTGTAGGCTTCGGCTTATGCGCGCCACGGGCTTTTTTATCTTGAGCCGTTCGAGCAAACATCGGCCCTATTCGTCCCGTGATCTTTCAATCTCAAAGCTGGTGGAGGCGGAAAACTGGCAAGGAATTAAATTTGAGAGTCGAATGCTTTTAGAGAAGAGAGGCTTCCCTCAAGAGGTTACACAAAATGGCCCCTAAGGAAGCACAGGGGAAAATTGGCCCTTGTAACTGTCTGATATATATTTAAAAATTGACGCAGTTGAAACTGTCCTGCGCCCTGTCTCTCCGCCACTCGCCCTCGCGAAATTGTTCTCCCGATCCGGCTTCGGCCGGATTTTTCCGTTGTTTTCGAGGGTTATGCACGAGGAGCTGTTCACCGGCCCCGGTGCGAAGAGGGCCCAAAGCGTTCTCTACGGGCTGATATTCTCCGGACCTGTTGACTGCGCTGATTTAGTGAAGTTCCACAAGTGGATTATATTATTATCATTTTCCGGTCACATGGTTTCATTTGGACAGCGGTCTCGTTTGATTCAGCGGCGACTAGCGTCGGAATTTCTCAGGCCATTATCCTCTCTAGGCGTTGCTTCCGGCGCTCCCAATCCGGCATCACCCGGTCCAGCAGGTCAAAGAAAGCAGTGCCGTGGTGCGGCTCAGCGCTGTGGCAAAGCTCGTGGGTGATGACATAGTCGATGGCGTCAACCGGGGCCTCGACGAGACGGCGGTTCAGCAAGAGACGGTGCGCCGGCGACATTGACCCCCAGCGTTGTTTCATCTGGCGGATGATCATCCCTTTCGGCCGGAATGCTTCGGGCTCCGGGAAACGTTGCAGACTTTGTTCGACCTGCTCTGCGAACTTGACTTGGGCTCGGTTGCGGTACCAGCCCTCAACCAGCTCGCGAGTAATGTCAGTTCGGTTCGGTCGAAGTGTCTCAACCACGATATAGCCGCGAATGAGCTTTACGCTTTCTCGCACATTCGGGAGGTCTTTCAGTCGATACTGTCGGCCAAGATAGAGATGCGTTTCGCCCGCTATGTAACTTCGTTCTGGGGTGCGCGGGGCTCTGTTGCACAAATCCGGTAGGGATTCATGTCGTGAATCCAGTGTGGTAGCTGATGGGCATGAGCAAACCGACAGCACCGACCTACAAGACAACGAATTGGACTGCCTATAATGAGGC